>NZ_JBITFP010000003.1:44495-282161 GCF_044456245.1 Micromonospora sp. NPDC051006 | reverse complement strand
CCCCCGCGGCGGCCCCCCGCGCGCCCCCCCCCCCCCCCCCCCCCCCCCCCCCCGGGGGGCCCCCGGCCCCCCCCCCCCCCCCCCCCCCCCCGCCGCCATTGACGGGGCGCCCAGTGCGGTGGATCATGCGGCGAGATGATTGCCAAAGGCAACCATTAGCAGTACGAACGTGGATGGAATTCCGGTGGCTCGCGACGCAGACCCCGTCCACCGGACTCAACAGACCCAAGGGGGGCCAATGGCACGCAGCCGGATCGCCGGTGCCGCAGCCATCTCACTCGTCCTACCGCTCCTGAGTGTCCTTCCTGCGACCGCCGCGGCGGCCGCTCCCGCCCAGCCGGCCGCGACGAACGACCGACCCAGCGACGACACCCGCGAGCTCACCCGCAAGGACTTCACCCTGGACGGCCGCAAGGTCGAGACGCCGGCCCGCTACCAGCCGCGCGCGCAGGCGCGATTCAAGGCCCAGGCGGCGGAGACGCCAACGGTCGGCACCGTCCGGCAGTGGCTCGGGCTCGACGACACGCAGGGCAGCTACTACCGCAAGGACTACACGCTGCGGGGCGTCGGCGACAACATCGAGGTGTGGGTCGCCAACGACCTCGGGTTCCCGGCGAACGACTGCCGCAACCAGGTGGCCTCGTCGACGCAGATCACCGACGCGCAGGTGCAGAACTTCGTGCACGAGTTCGACACCAACATGTACCCCAAGGAGACGGCCGCGTTCAGCCGTCCGCCAGACCGCGACGGCACCAACACCCTGATCGGCCCGGACGCCGACGGCAACGGCGGGGTCTACACCGGCGGCGGCAACAAGACCGTCACCCTGATCGACAACGTCCGGGACGACAACTACTTCCAGTTCCCGGCCGCGCCGACCTACATCGCCGGCTTCTTCTCGGCGCAGCTCAACGAGCTGTTCGACCGCAACGTGATGACCGTCGACGCGTTCGACTGGCTGCACCGCACCGGGGCGAACCCGCCGAACGAGCCGACCGACGACCTGTGCACCAGCCGCCCGGCCCGCCCGTTCAGCTACGAGGGCACCTTCGCCCACGAGTGGCAGCACCTGGCGCACTACTACACCGACCCGTTCGAGGGAACCTGGCTCAACGAGGGCCTCTCCGACTTCGCCCAGACGCTGACCGGCTACGTCGACACCACGGCGACCGTCTTCGACCGGGGCGCCGACGGCCACCTCTACTGCTACCAGGGCTTCGGTACGGTGCAGACGCCGTACAACGCCAACCCGCGCGACTGCGGCGGCCCGGAGAACTCACTGAACCTCTGGGACGAGAGCCCCAACGCGAACGCGGTGCTCGCCGACTACGGCAACGCGTACTCGTTCATCCAGTTCCTCGACGACCGGTACGGCACCGACATCGTCCACCGCCTGCACAATGACGGTGACCTGCAGGGCCTGGCCAGCCTGGGCGCGGCGTTGAAGGCCGAGGACGCCAAGGACATGTACCAGGTCATCCACGACTACCAGACGATGACGCTGGTCGACAAGATTGTCGGGGATAACCGGCACGGCGTCATGCTCGGCGTACCGAAGAGCCGGGTGACCACCAAGAGCCTGCGCTCCACGGTCAACCTGGCCAACCCAGCCGCCAACGCCACCCCGGGCGCGGCGCCGAACGGCGCCGACTACGTGCCGCTGCAGAAGGCCGATGGGCAGCTGCTGCGCGGCCGTGACCTGCGGTCGCTGTCGTTCCAGGGCGGCAAGACCCTGCCGGCGCTGCCGCTGGCCTGGACCGTGGTGAACAACGACCCCGACCGTGCCGGCAACCCCGTTCTCTTTTCCGGCAACGACAACAACACCGACGCGGGCGCCGTCACCACGCTCACCGTGCCGACGACCGACCCGACGCTGCGCTTCGTCGCCAAGTACGGCGCGGAACTCGGCTTCGACTACGGCTACGTCACCGTGTCCACCGACGGCGGCGCCACCTACACCGCCATCCCGGGTGACAAGACCACCGACGGCCCGCTCGGCCCGGCGGTCAACGGCACCACCAACGGGTTCGAGGCGCACAGCTACGACCTGTCCGCGTACGCCGGCAAGTCCGTCCTGCTCGGCTTCCGCTACGTCAGCGACGGCGGCGTCAACGAGGGCGGCTGGCTGATCGACGACATCACCGTCGGCGGCACCACGGTCAGCGACGGCAGCAGCCTCGCCCCGTTCGACTCGCCCACCGAGATCAAGCCGGTCAGCGTCCACAACTGGAACGTGCGCCTGATCGGCCTGGACGAGCAGCACTCGCTCGCCTGGCAGTTCGAGTTCGACGGCAAGTCCAGCCTTACCCTCAACCGGGCGCAGCTGGCCCTGCTGAGCGTCTTCCCGAAGGTCGTCGCCGTGGTCGCCTACGACGAGCCGACCGAGCAGGTCAGCCAGTACGCGCAGTACACCCTGAAGGTCAACGGCGTCGTCCAGCCGGGCGGCGCCTCCTGACCTGAGCCGATATGACCGCCAGGGCACCTGTCACCGCACCGGGGGGCAGGTGCCCTGGCCCTTTTCCTGCCAGCGAACCTCGCACCGGCCTCGCCAGCCGGCGATGTCCTCGGCCGTCGCCGCAATCTCCGGCATGTGTCCGCAACTCCCACAGAAGCCTCATCCCCGCGGCGAGTGTGACGCAGCGCGACGGCCGGACGCCATACCAACGGACTGATCATCACGGGGACCGGAGGACGCCGATGGCGCACACACCCACCCGCTTACGACTGTTCGGCATCGCCCTGGTGGCGGCGCTCGTCGCGGTGACCCAACTGACCGCGGCACCGGCCCAGGCCGGGCCAGCGATCAACCCGCCGCCGGCGACCAGCGCGACGGCGGTCTCGTCCGCCCAGATCCGGGTGAGTTGGCAGGCGGCGCCGCAGGCCTCCGCGTACCGGGTCTCGCGCTCCACCGGGTCGGGCGGCCCCTACACCCAGGTCGGCAGCAGCACCGGCCTGGAGTTCCTGGACTCCGGGCTCGCCCCGGCCACCACCTACTACTACGTGGTGCAGGCCGAGTACCGGAACAAGCTCTCCGTCCAGTCACCCCAGGCCAGCGCCACCACCCTGCCGGTGCTGACCGCACCGAGCGGCCTGCGGCTCACCGGCACCCCGGGCACGATGGAGCTGACCTGGGCGGCGGTGCCCGGCGCGGCCCGCTACGAGGTGTACCGGCACCACCCGATCGACGGCGACAGCCTGATCACCTCGACCACCGAGCCGTCGTTCCGCGAGACCGGCCGGTCGGACGGCTACTACTACCAGTACAAGGTGCGCGCCCTCACCGCCAACGGCGCGGCCGGCCCGTTCGCGTCCGGCGCCGCCTACACCGGGCTGGCGACCACCACCACGATCGCCGTCAACCCGACCCGCTCCGAGCAGGGCCAGTCGGTGGCGCTGTCCGCGCGGGTCCGCACTGCCGACGGGTCCGAGCCGTGGGGCAAGGTGGTCTTCCTCGCCGGCAGCGAGGTCATCGGCCAGGCCACCCTCTGGCAGGGGTACGCCGCGATGGTGACCACCCCGAAGGCCAGCTCGGTGACCTACTACGCCCGCTTCGAGGGCTACGGCACCAACCCCAACAACGGCGGCAGCTCCTCGGCCGATCTGCCGTTACAGGTCGACCCGGCGTACGGCGAGGTGTCCTTCGGCCCGTCCGAGGCGGCCCGGGTGGGCTCCACCGAAACGGCCATCGCCGCCGGCGACCTCACCGGCGACGGGCTCACCGACGTGGTGCTCACCACCGGGACCGAGGCCGGCGCCGGGGACCTCAACCACTCGGCCTACCTCTACGTCCAGCTGCCGGAGCACCGGCTCGCCGCGCCAGTCCGCTACGGCACGTCGGCGCCGACCGGCGGCAGCATGGTCCCGGTCATCGCCGACATCGACGGCGACGGCCGCAATGAGCTGCTGGTCGCCTCCGGCGACGGGCTGGACCTGTACCCGGCAGTCCGCCGGCGGCCTCGCCGCGCCGGTGGCGCTGTCGTTCGGCGCACCCCTCGGCGACGTCCACGTCATCGACCTCGACCAGGACGGCACGCTGGACCTGGTGGCGACCACCAACGAGTCGGTGCTGGTGCGCTACGGCACCGGCCCCGGCGAGTTCGCCGCGCCGATCGCCGTGACCACACCGCTCTCCGGTCCGGTCCTGGGGATCGCCGACGTGACCGGCGGCCCCGGCCTGGACCTGGTACGCCTCGACGGCCGGTGGATCATCGTCGCCGAGCAGACCTCCGCCCGCACCTTCGCCACTCCGGCCAGCATCCCCGTCCCCGAGGGGCAGGAAATCGACGCGCACTCGTTCGCGGCCGGCGACGTCACCGGCGACGGCCGGGCCGACGTGGTCGTCACCGTCACCGGCAACATGCCCGACCCGCGGATCTCCGTACTGACCCACGACGCCGCCGGCACCCTCGGCGAGTGGCAGGTCTACGTCGCGTACGACATGCCCGAGCCCGTCGTCCTCGAGGACATGGACGGCGACTCGCGGCTCGACGTGGTGGTCGCCCACGGCGGCTGGTACCAGGTGGGCGTTCTGCTCCAGCGCCCCGACGGCCGCCTGGGCCGGGAGCAGCTGGGCCACAACAGCTACTACGCCTCCCACTACGAGCACCGGGGCCTCGCGGTCGGCGACATTAACAGCGACGGCCGCAAGGACGTGCTGCTGGCCGACTACAACAACGGGCTCGTGGTGATCCCCGGGGCGTAGCGGAATCGTCAGACGACGGGTGGTGCCTCCAGGCGCCACCCGTCGCTGCTATTGGGGCAGTTCCTCGTCGGTGGGGCCTCACAGCCCGGCGTGCCCGTCGCGCCGTCGGCAACGGCCGGCGCCGTCGAGCCGGGCGTCACACCACACTCGTGTACGCAGGAACTGGCTGTCCTTCTCGCTCAGCGTAGTCTCGCCGAAGTCGATGGCCGTGACATGACCGAGCGAGTCCCGCAAAGCCGTCGCCAGGATGACGGCGCCGTCGAGGCTGGGCAGCGTGGTGGGCATGGATGATCCAGCGGGGCGCGGCCATCGCGGCCACTGCCGTTGGGCGCGCCCGGCTGCCGGTGGCGGCAGTTGGTGTGACGCGACTGCCACTGACGCAGCGCTTGGCGGATGCGATCGGCCTCGGTGTTCGCCGTGGTCAGCTCGCGGTGCAGGCGTTCCAGCTCGTCGGTGACCCGGTTGAGGTAGTCGTGTACCTGGTCCGGGTCGAGCCCTCGCCAGTTCCCGGCCGCGCCGACCTACATCGCAGGCTTCTTCGATCTCGGGCCGACGCGGTTGTGGCGCTGCTCAAGGGACAGTGACACCGAGCCTGGCATGCCGTCCTGGACAGGACCGGCGAGGTGCTGGACCAAGAGTCGAGGCAATGATGCGCTGACGACCTGGCGACGAGGACGCGGTCGACGGTGAACCACGGCGCCGGCTCTCGGCTGCGTCACGCGGCCAGGCGAGAGACGACCGCCGCGCAGAGGACGCGACGTCGGTCGGTGTCAGACAGCTCGCCGATCACGGTAAGGACGTCGACGAGGTCAACGCTCAGGGCTGTCCGACGAACCGCGGTAGGGCGGCGCAGCCCGGCGGTCTCGACGTCCATGAGTTCGATCGGCTGGTCGATGCGCCGGTGACGCGCCGGTGAGCTCGTGCACGGCAGAATGACCACATCCCGCCCCCGGCAGCCGAGGACGACGGCCGGGCGGATCTTGTACAGGATGTTGTCCTCGAACGGCACTCTCGCCCAAACGAGGACGCCGGGCAGCAGGCGGTTCCGCGCGACGAGCCGGACAACCGAGAGATTCGGCAGCAGACCGCGCTGTTCGGGACGAGGGGCCATTCGCCACCGGCGTACGCCGACAGCGGAAAGCTGACGCTTCTGGAGCCTAGTAAGCTTGTTCACTAGCGTAGTCCTTCTGCTCGCGTAGGATGGGGAGCGGCACGAGCAGAATTATTACGCAAGGAGCGTAGTTAAGTCAACAGCTCCGCAGAAAGCTACGCTGGAAGGGCGACAGATGGACCAGCAACCAGGCGGACTCGGGCGGGCCATCCAGGTCAGACGCGCCGAGCTTGGACTCAAGCGCAAGGAGGTCGCCGAGCGAGCCCTGCTCAGCTACCCGTACCTGTCCGAGCTGGAGAACGGCACGAAGACGCCATCAGCGAAGGCTCTGCGGCAACTCGCCGAAGCCCTCGAGCTGTCACAGGCCGAACTCCTCGACCGGGCGGACTCCAGCCCCGTTCGCCCGGATCACCGCCAGAGCACGGGATATGCGCGGGACGGCCTGCCGCCAATCTCGATCACCACCGGCACCGGTGGAGCCAGCGACACCTTTAGCGGCAGCCATGAGTTCGAACAGCTAGGGCGGCTGGCCGACGTCGTTGCCGCAACGGTGAGGGCAGAGCTGGCCGCGTGGGCGAGAACTTCCTTGCCCACGCTCATCCGAGACGAGGTTCGCCGTGTCCTCGACGAAGAAGGCCGGGCACACCGATGATCACGACCCGTGGGTTCACCCTGGCAGCGTGGCAAGCCGAGGCCGTCCGAGCGTGGGAGCGCGATGACTCCGCGGGCCCTTACCGAGGGACGCTGGAGATTGTCACGGGCGGCGGCAAGACGCTAATTGCGCTTGCTTGCGCAGCCCTCGCCGCTACGCGAGACCCGGAGCTACGGATCGCCGTTGTGGTCCCGACCGAGGCGCTTGCCCGCCAGTGGCAGGTGGCCCTCCAGCGGTACACCAACCTGATGCCTCCCGAGATCGGCTTGCTCGGCGCGGGCAAGGACGAAGACTTCGGGACCTGCCGGGCGATTGTCGCCGTGCTAAACACGGCAGCGAAGCGGCTCCCGGCGCTGGCACAGACGGGCCAGCCGCTCATGCTCATCGTCGACGAGTGCCACCGGGCTGGCGCGCCTACCTTCGCCAAGGTCCTGCAGACGGAGGCCGCCTACAAGCTCGGCTTGTCCGCCACCCCAGACCGAGAGGAGCTCGACGAGTCGGGGGAACTACTCCGGTACGACGAACAGCTGGTTGGCCAAGCACTAGGTGCGGTCGTCTACCGATTCACTTTGCGGGACGCACGATTGGCTGGATGGCTGCCGGACTACGACATTCATCACCATGGCATTCAACTGACTCCCGAGGAACAACGCCAGTACGACCAAATCAGCCGACAGGTCGACGACCTCGGCGACGAGCTGCAGAATCTCGGCTTCGAATCTGGTCGCGCCCAACACCTTCAGAAGCGCCGGGACGAGATCGGTCAACTCGCCCGAAGGTACATTGCCGCGACCTCTCGCCGTAAGGACCTGCTCTACCGGGCCACCGATCGCAGTAGGGTGGCCAGCCGTATCTTGGCTCAGACGCTTGAGTCGGGCCAAGCCAGACGGGTTCTCCTTTTCCATGAGCGTGTCAGTGAAGCCGCCGCACTACACAGCAGTCTCGTCTCGTCAATTCCGGATGTATCCATCGCGCTTGAACATTCCAGACTCGGCGATCGTGCGAGAATCGAAGCACTGGAGTCATTCCGGACCGGAGCCGCGCAGGTGCTGGTTTCCGTCAAGTCCCTGGTCGAGGGAATTGACGTGCCGGAAGCGGACGTGGGCATCTCTGTCGCGTCCACATCGAGCGTGCGTCAACGCATCCAGGCGCTGGGGCGAGTCCTCCGGCGTCGCTTCGACGAGAACGCTCCACGCAAACATGCCGACATGCACCTTATCTATGTCGCGAAGACGGTCGACGAGCAGATCTACGCCAAAGAAGACTGGGCGGACCTGACCGGCGAAGGAGCCAATCGATACTGGCTGTGGACGAGCGACCCCACTGTGGCGCCGCAGAAGATGTCCGGACCGCCAGCCTCCCCGCGACCGACCGAGGAGCAGGAGTGGGAACGGCTGGGCCAACGACCCCCTGAGATGCCCGCGCGCTGGATGGGCAGCGTCACGGGTCAGGAGTATTCGGTCGACACACTGGGGACAGTCACCAACAGCGCAGGCACCTTGATCCGCAACCCCCAGAACGCCGCGACCCTCGTCGAGCAGGTCCGCGGCAAGCGTGGCGGACGATTCCGAGTGACGCCCGCACATCGCCTCGTCCTGGTCTGGGGTGAAAGCGCAGAAGGCCTCGTCCCCTATGTCGCCGGACATTTGGCAGAGCCTTTCGAGGCGGACGTGGTCGAAAAAGCAAGGCGTGGCACGAGAACTACTGATCCTGCCCTCCTGGAACCCGGCACCGTGCTCGTCGGCTCACCCAACAAGGGCGGCGGGTCGTACCGACTACGGCAGAAGCAGGGCGGAGTCATCGAACGTCGAACACCCGACGGGACCATTGAGTTCGCTCTGGTGGACGGCAACGCCCCCGCCGAGCTGGCGGCCAACGCTCGACGGGTGTTGGAGAACTGGCGCGGGCTCTTCGATCGCGGCATCGGGTTCTTCCTCAGTGAGGAGGGCCAAGCCTGGTACGTGGAAGGCGGCAAGAAGTTCCACCTTGCCCATGCCCCCGGCGGCTTCGCCTGGCCCTCCTGACCGGTCACGTCCCGCCTCCGGCTTGTCAAGCAGACGAAGTGTCTCTAATCCGATAGTGAGCACATATGAAAGCGCATTAGCCTCATGTACAACCATCACCACACCTCCCGGGACGGTCAACGGTTCCGCCTGATCCCGACCCGGGCCGCCGAAAGGTACAGATGTTTACCTTCTACCCAGGGCTGTCACCCTCGAATGTAAACAAGGATGCCAAGTACTCAGTCGTGCACAGCCCGGTGGGCGGCATGGAGGTACGGCTGGTATATCGGATCAGCGCGCGAGAGAAGGAACTCCTCACCAACGATCGCCACGAGCGGCTCGTCGCGATGGTCAACGTGGTGAAGGAAAAAGTAAATGGCGCCCTGGGTGGCGCCTTCTACATCAACGAGTATCACGACGTTCTGGTGCCTCACCCTGACGGCGGTTGCGTTTACGCCGGGACGTACGAGGAGAATCTCGAGTTCGTCTACGACGGGCAGACGACCATCGGCCCAGTTCCACCACCCGGTCTTAACCCTGGGGATCCATGGCCCGGTCCCCACGCCGGAATTCCGTACGTGCTGCGCGCCGGGGGGACAGACATCAAGTACGACATGACCTCTGGTCGGCGGATCAGGGAAGTACATCTGTCCGATGAGGTTGGTCAACAGCCAGCACGACTGCTCGCGCGTCGCCTCGCCGCAGTCAAGGGACACTCTGGGGGCCGGGTCTACATCAACGAGGCGTCCCACTTCTTCGCACCACTCAATGCAGCCACCGGGGGTACCACTTACGTCTACCTCGGGGCTCTCGACGACGATGCTTGGTTCCCCGTCCCGGACGTCCCAGGACGGTTGTAGCGCAAGGTCCGTCCGCGGAACATCCCGCGCCACCAGCCGAGGGCCGGCCGGCCGGATCGCCTCAGCACCCCGCTCGCGACCGGCGCTCGCAAGCGCCGCCGCGACCTCCCGGCGAGACGGTGCGCGAGCGGGGTCACGGTTAGGCCGTGCGGCTGGTTCGCTTCTGGACCTCCATCGCCGGGGGGCGGGCACCGCGCCCCGCAGCCGGGCAACGGTACGGCCACCCGCTCGTCCTCGAGGTCGGGACTTGTGCGTCGACGCGCTCATCGGCCGCCATCCGTTGCGGCACTGCTGGGTGGACGAGCGGGAGATCGTCGGGCCGGCGGGGCGGGTCAGCCCTCAGCCCGCCGTCCGCCGGCTCCAGAACTCCCGGCTACCGCCGGCACACGGCTGGGCGGTGCTGCAACCACGGGCCCAACGGCTGCTGGCCGACGTGATGCTGCTGCTCAACCTCGCCGACGCGGACAACTCCGAGCGGGTGCGTCGGCTCAGCCGGGCCGAGTAACCCCGTGCCTCATCATCGACCGCAGCCCGATGCGGGTCACCCTGAGCCGCCGTCAGGCCCACGACGTCCAACCCGGCTGCACCGGGCGACCCTTACTGCGGTGCGCAGGTCACCAGGTTTCTGAGGTGAGCGAACTCGTGCGGCGCGAGGTTCGCGACGGCCGCGAACTCCTCCACGCTGCCGAACCCGCGGCGCACCTGCCGTTCGGCCACCACGCGCCGCGCACGCTCGGGGTCAAAGTGAGCGAGAGCGGCGAGCTGTTCGACCGTCGCCGCGTTGACATCCACGGCCCCCGGTGGCACAGCCCGCGGCACTGAGGGCGGTGGCGGCGACGGCTGAGTGGGCGCGGGCGCCACCGTGGTGGCGGCACCGGGGTAGGCGCCGGGCTGCGGCATCACCTCGTGCACGGCGAGCGGCGCGGATGTGGGCAGGGATGGTGGCCCTGCCTGCGCCGGTGGGTACGGGCCGCCGGGCCAGGTGGGTGGCTGCGCCTGGGGCCGGGCGTACCAGGGAAGGTGGTCGGCCCGCCAGCGCAGCCACGACGAGTTGACTACGCATCCGTGCACGATGCTCGCTACCCACATGGCCAGGAGCACGACCGTTGCCACCGTGCTTAGGGCGCCTGTCTTGTCCGACTCGCCGATAGTGGCGAAGGAAGTCCAACCGATCACCAGGTAGGCGATGCCGGCAATCCACCAGGCCGTGCGTCGAGCGCGCAGCCCGATGTAGAGGAATCCGGCCCCGGCGAGGAAGCCGCAACCGGCGATGGGCAGCAGCAGCCAAAGGCTGTGCCGGATCCGCCAGCCGAGGCTCGCTCCCGGGTGCGGGGGCACCGGTGGCGGCTGCCATCCTCCGTTAGACACGCTCGGCATCTCGCTCCTTCTGCGGGCGCTGCACGTTGACGTTGGTCCTCGCGTCTTCGACCGTCCAGCGGGCTCCACACCGCCGTTGCGGTGGCCACGGCCAGCGGAAGGATTGCAGCGCGATGGTCACCGCGCCCTCCCGATCGTGCCGCCCTGTCAAAGCATGATGATCTTCCACCAGGGCGGGGAACGCCGCATCGCCGGGGCGGATAGCGCCAGGTAGACCGAACGGTAAGTCCGGGACGGCCGCCCGGTCCGATCTTGGCGATGTCAGCGCTCCGACCCAAGAATCTGATCTTGTGGCGGGCCTCCCGTCTCTGTAGGCTCGCCCGCCGCCGCATCAACCGTGAAGGGAACGCCTGAGCGCTTCTAGCGCACCGTGTCGCCGCTGAAGACCCCTTGCCTTCGACCCACGCTGATCGTGCTCGTCAAGAGACCGACCGGTCGTCAGCAGCACCGAAAGGTTGAGCGGGCGAACATGCACTCGACCGAGCGACAAAGTCGTAGACCGACCGTACGGTCAGGGGATCTTGAGCGGACTTGCTGAACCGGCCTCAGCCTCCTCGGCTCCGCGTGAGGAAGGCCAAATTTGTCGCAGCAAGGCGCTACGGTGTGCGCCGCCAGCGGGAGGTCCAGGATGGATGCGGTCTCGGAAGAGATAAGTCGCGAGCAGAAGTACTTCGACACGGCTTGGGACCACCGGGAGCGCATGCGCAGGACTCTGGGCCTCGCCGCAGGCGCCGCCGCCAACGGCGGCGCCGCCGCGAGGATCAGGCAGGACACCCAAGCACGGCTGGCTCGCATAGGCGGATCGGACGAATCGGTCGCCTTCGGTCGGATGGATTACGAGGACGGCGAGGTCTACTACATAGGCCACCACGCGATCCTTGGTGATCATTCAAAGCTACTCGTCATGAACTGGCAGGCACCTGCCGCCGCCACCTACTACGAGGCAAGTCACGCCGACCCACGTGGCCTCCGACTCAAGCGCAACTTCGAGTGCTCAAGCAACACGATCAAGTCGTTCAGCGACACCGTGTTCGCCCAACTCGCCGCTGACGTCGCCGAGCTGGAGGCGCACGAGGACGTCAACGACGCGCTCCTCGCAGATCTCAACAGCAACCGCACCGGCACGATGCAGGACATCGTCCGGACGATCCAGGCGGCGCAGTTCGACCTCATCCGCGCCCCGATCGACCAGCTGTTGGTCATCCAGGGCGGACCTGGCACCGGCAAGACAGCAGTTGCGCTGCACAGAGTCTCGTGGCTGCTGTTCAACAGTCAGGGTCGACTGTCGGCCGAGGATGTACTCATCATCGGCCCGAACCCCACCTTTACGCGCTACACCCGCACGGTGCTGCCCAGCCTGGGTGACACGAGCATTGAGCAACGGGACATCAACCAGCTACATCCACCAGTGATACGTGGTCGCCAAGAGGATCCCGATGTCGTGAAGCTCAAGGGCGACGGAAGGATGGCTGGGCTCGTGCGGCGGGCGCTTTACGCTCGGGTCGGGCCGCCCGAGGGACAGCATTGGATTGAGGCGCAGATCGAGGGCCGCTCCGTGCCGATGGCTGCCGAGGAGCTCAAGCCGCTGATAATGCGGTGCCGTGCCAGTGCCGGCACGTACACCGAACGCCGGCACTTGTTCCGGGACTTGCTGATCGATCTCCTCTCCCCCCGGGTACACGTGAATCCGCAACGGCTGCGGACGGCACTCGATCCCGTCATGGACAGGCTCTGGCCGTCGTTCACCGCCGCATCGTTCCTACGTGAGCTCTACGGCTCCCGCGACCGGCTGATGGGAGCGGCGGGCGACGAATTCACAGCCCGAGAAGTTTCGCTGTTGCACCGGCGACCCGCCGATCGGCTCTCGCAAGAGACGTGGAGCGACGCTGACCTTGCAGTGCTCGACGAGGCCGAGCACCTCATCAACAGCGTGGAGGCCCACTTCACGCACATCGTCGTCGACGAGGCGCAGGACCTCTCCCCCATGCAACTGCGAACCATCGCCCGCCGCTCCGCCAATGGGTCCATGACCATCGTCGGGGACATCGCTCAGTCGACCGGCCACTGGGCGCGTGACGACTGGGACGAGCTTCTCGATCACCTGCCTGCCGATCTGCCCCAAGTCCGCGAAGAGCTGCGTTACGGGTACCGGGTACCTCGACAGGTCTTCGAGCTCGCGGCCCAGCTCCTGCCTCTCGCGGCTCCCACGGTGCAGGCACCGCAGATCGTGCGGGACGGTCCGGCCGAGCCTCTCATCCACCGCATCGACGGGGACGAGCGTGCGGCTGAGGCCGTCCGCGTCGCGATGGGGCACGCCGCCCACGGCCGATCCGTAGCCATCATCTGCCCCGCCTCCTGCCGCCCGGACACCGAACGAGAGCTGAAGGCCAAAGACGTGGCCTGGCGTGCCGCGTCCGCCGGTGAGCTCGGCCCAGGAATCAACCTGGTCGGTCCTCAGGAAGCAAAGGGCCTCGAGTTCGACGCTGTCGTTGTGATGGAGCCGGAAGATATCGTCGCCGAGGACGACCGGGGCCACCGCTTGCTGTATGTCGCACTGACCAGAACAACCAGGTATCTCGACATCGTCTGCGTCGGAGACCCGCTCGCGATGGGCGACGACGACCACGAATCGGACGATCCGACAACGGACGGCGCCGATGAAGCCTCTGATGCGGCGGCCAGCGATGGGGTCGATGCAGAGGAAGGTTCGGAGTTCAACCCGGACCCGTGGGGAAAAGTCATCAGTGAGGTGCTCGGTTCGAACTCCGATGCAGTTGATGGGTCAGATGCGGCCGAAGCGAAGGACGACCCGCACGTTGCTCCTCGCGCGGTGATGGAGCCCTCCCACTCCCCGCTACCACGAGGACACGTCTCCCAGCGGTTCGTCGACCTGGCGGCGGAGGAGGTAGCCGCGCTACTCCGCGGAACTGTCGCACCGAATCTGTGGAAATCCGTACTAGCCAGAGCGGGCGAGATTCTCGACGCAAAGGGCTGAAACTGGCGATCCTCCACGCTGAGGGGGGTCAGCGTGCCGGGTAGGGCGTGCCGGCTGCGGTGGACCCATTCCCATACCTACGATCCCCGCCGCGCCCGTTGTCTGTCACACGGCCATCGTCCAGACCGAGGATGCCGCGACCCAGGTCCGCCCACCGGCGGCCCCGATCAGGGCCGGATCGGCGAGCGCGGACACCCGCTGCAACACCGCGCCGAAGTCCTGCGGAAGACGGTCGTCGAGACGGTGCTTACGCCGCCAGGCCGCCCACCGTGACTGCGCGACCGTCGCGTAGCCGTCGAGGGCCTGACTCAGCGGCTCGAGCGTCACCTCGCGATACTCGGCTACCCGCTGCACAGCCGCCGCCAGCTCGTCGCCGTCGACATCGTGCCGACCCGACAGGAGATAAACGTCCGCGAAGTCGCGCCAGCGGGTGTTCGCCTCGCCCCGCTGCAACGCCGTCACCAGCTTCTCCGCGTACACCATCGGAAGCGGATATCCGGTCACCACGAGCTCGCCGTCGAGCAGCCGCGGCAGCTTGATCGGCTGCGGATCGGGCCAGATCGGGTCGCCGACGTTGACGTCGACGTGGAAGGCCAGCCGCGCGGCGGAAAGACTGCCGGTGAGGCTGACGCGCACCCCGGCATAGACGTCGTCGTCCCGGATCGTCTCCGCGGTTGCGGTCGGCGCGTCGAATACCAAGGCCGTCATCGAGGTGCCGGCTCGCGATGCCGCGGACGATGCCGAGTACCTGATCACTGTCATTCGAGATCCATCGGCCCTGAAGATCTACGTCACGGGTCGGCCGGCGGGCGGCGTAGGCGGCCAGCAGCACTCCACCCTTGAGGACGAGGTTGTCCGCGTACGGAGATCGGGCCAGGCGAGCGAGGAAACCTTCCAGTGCATAGACCTGGTGCAGCTCATCAGTGGGACGACCGGGGCGGCGGGCGAGGTTCTGGAGGTCGAGGTAGGCGCGGCCAGCGACAGTGGCGCGGGTCGGACGTACGGTCAAAGCAGGATCTCCAGTGCCTCTCGGAGCGGCCGCTCGGCCTTGGGGAACCGCCGAGCCATGGTCAGCAGTTTTGATGGCGATGCATCGCGGCGCCTCAGCCATCGCCGTAGCGCCGCGTACGCCAGTTCCGGCCCCTCCCGATGGCGCAGGCGGACGGCGTCGATGATGCTGCGTTCGGGGCTGTAGAGCCCGATCGAGGTGTCCGGGTCGAGCGGCAGCTCAGTGCGGCCGATTTCGAACGTGGCCGGGTCGAACAAGTGCCAGGCGACCAGCGCGGAGGTGGTGGGCCGATGCCGCCCGCGAGGCAGGGCGACATCGATGCGGGAGGGAATCTCGTCAGTGAGGTCGTGCCGGGCCAGGGCGGTGGTCAGGCACAACGTGGCTGGCGGCGCGCGATGGGCGACCTCGATGAGATCAATGTCCGCCATCTCGGCGTCATGGCGCCGGTAGAGACCCCGGCCAACAGGTTCGATGAGTCCTTGATCCCGCAGCCGGTACAGATGCCACTCGGAGAGGCCAGCTTCAAGGGCTTGGGAGTAGCTGAAAGTGGCCGGGAGCATGCCAAGCGGCATGCTCCCAGCCTCCGATCCGTCCCCCAACCCCACAGGGAAACTCTATACACGTGGCCGCCATCTGTAGCGGATTTCCTCGTCAAGGTTTCGGTAAGGGACCTCCAGCGAGGCGGCGGGTCCAGCTCGCATAGGCCCCTGTCCTCCCGCCATTTGACCGCGAGCGCCTTGGGGCAGAGGACGAGCGTGGTCCTGCGGCTGCTGGGCAGCCAGCTTCTTCATGATCAAGCCGGCTTCGGTCGTCTTACCGACGCCGACGTCGTCGGCGATGAGAAGTCGCGGCTCGTCGGCGTGGGCGAGGCGCAGGAGCGGCCGGAACTGAAACGGCAGGTATTTGATCCGCGCTGCCCGCAGCGAATAGACGTGCTCGGTGAGCGGATGACCGAGCCGGGCGGCGACCAGGCGGGCTCGGAACTCCTCAGGAGACAGGCCGCCAGTCGGTGCCTTCTGTTACGCCGCTGCGAGCACGAGCTGGTCCTCTGCGTACTCCCGCATGCTTCCCTCTTCGTGGGAGACGCCTCACGCGACTGGCGCTCAACCGCAGCCTCGCCCGATGCCCAGAGCATAGGCGCGCTTCGACGTCGCCGACGGGGTCGGTCAGCGAGATCGATCTGCGCCGAAGGTGAAAACATGAGCCGTTCCGGCTTGGGGCAGTCACCCACGCGCCGCTCCGCTATTCGCCACCCTCCGCGTCACGTGGCATCAGCACCTTCCCGTTGAAGCGCGGCTTGAGGGCGACGACGAGGGCTCCCTTCGTACCCTCCGGGTTGTCAGTCTCCTGCCAGCGGACCTCGCGCCGACTCAGCCAGCCGGCGATGTCGGCGGCCGACGCCGCGTTATCCGGGGTGTCGAGGAGCTGCCCGACCTGGTCGTGCAGCACGACGAGTCGCGGTTGCCGGTCAGGTGCTGCCGGAGGCGATCCCGCAGACCCCGCCTGGTCCGGCCGACGTAGATGACCACGCCGCCATCCAGGACCACATGCACGCCGGGGCCGCGGGGAGCGCCGGCGACGGCCACCATGGTGTACGGCTGGGGAGCCGTGAAGCCGGCCAGCAGGTCATCGTGCGCGGTGTCGGGCGTCCCCGGACGCTACCGGCGTGGATCCTCATCCGTGGCCCCACACGAGCCATCGTGGTCGTCGCGGCGTCGGCAGCGGCCGGCCCCGTCGAGCTTGGCGTCACACCAGATCCGGGTACGCAGGAACTGGCTGTCCTCCTCGCTGAGAGTGGTCTCGCCGAAGTCGATGGCGCTGACGTGGCCGAGCGAATCGCGCAGAGCCGCCGCGAGGATGTTTGCACCGTCGAGGCTGGTCAGCGTGGTCGGCAGATGAATGATCCAGCGCGGCGCGGTCATCGCGGCCACCTGCTGTTGGCCGCTCGCGGTTGCCGGTGGCGGCAGTTGGTGTGACGCGACTGCCATTGGCGCAGCGCCTGACGGACGCGTTCGGCCTCCGTGTTCGCCGTGGTCAGCTCGCGGTGCAGACGTTCCAGCTCGTCGGCGACCCGGTTGAGGTAGTCATGCACCTGGTCCGGGTCGAGCCCGCGCCACCGGCTGTCAAAGGTAGCGGCCCGGACGTCGTGCGGGTGCAGTCGCTCGCCGGTCACGTAGATCATCTGTGCGGCGCCGTCTGCCCGGCGATCAACAGCTGGACCTGGCGGTCGGTGAGGCCGCGCTGATCCAACGCCCGGCGGCCCCAGCGGTGCAGCCGGCACGGGTGCGGGGCGCGATCGTTGCGGCACCGTTGGCCGTCGGGCCACTGTTCGGCGGCGTGCACGGTGACCGCCTTGATGGCGAAGCCGACGTTTTCGGCGGTCACGTAGGGCGGTAGAGGTAGTTCACCGAGGATCTCGTCGATCGAGTCCATGGCCCTCCTTCGTCGGTCGACGGCGCCTGTCCTTTTCAGGTGGCGCCGAGGCGGGCGGGGTCGGTTGGTACGGCCGCGCGCCCGAACCGACCGGAGCCCAGCACCCACCCCGGGCCTGTGTCCCCACTCTGAAACCGACGGTGAGCAGGAACTACAGCGCTCGCTGGGCTCAAGTGAGGCATTACTGAGGCACTGTGCATCCCATTGATCGCGACGCACAGTCACTAAAGTGGCCTCATCGGGGAGGAGGACGCGTGGCCCTCAAGCGATACCGGCTGGTGCAGCGGCGCAAGATGCTCGGATTCAGCCAGGAGCGACTCGCCGAAGCCCTCGGTGTGGAGCGCTCAACGGTCGTTCGGTGGGAGCGGGCCGAGACGGATCCCCACCCGTGGCATCGGATCCGAATCGCCGAAGCACTCCAGGTGCCACTGGACCAGCTCCAGGAGATCCTCGATGATGTCTCCGTCGCGACGGCCCGAGGAAACATCATGGGAGACAGCGCCGGCCATATCCAGCCCGCAACGCGCGCCGAACTGCTCACCGGCCTGCGCGCCTTCCTCACGTGCTACCTGCCGAGCGATAACGCCGGACGCTCCCCTGCCTCACTACCGGAGGTGCGGCGGGCCGTTACCCGGGTACACGGGCTGTATCAGCGGGCCAGCTATGTCCCCGCCTCGCGCCACATCCCGGAGGTCCTCCGAGCCGCCACGGAGCTCACCCAATCCGGATCAGGCATCCACCGGGCATCCGCCTTCAAGCTGCTCGCCGCCGCATATGTTGCGGCATCGAAGATCGCCTGCAAAGTCGGTGACGGCGAGGCGGCGCTGCTCACCGCCGATCGGGCCGCGACATCGGCGCAGCTCGCCGAAGACCAGGCGCTGGCGGCGGTCGCCGCGTACCAGGCTGCGTGCGCCCTACTCCGGTTCCCGGATCGGCTCGGCGAGGCCGCGGCGGTCACCGATGCGAGCATCGACCACCTCGCGCGGCTGCGCTCATCGCCCCACCCGGACCTCATCTCCGCGCAAGGCGCGCTCCTGCTTCTCGCCGCCATCATCGCGGCGAGACGGGGTGACCTGAAGCAGGCCGGACATCACCTCGCGCACGCGCAGTCTGTCGCCGCGGACCTCGGATCCGACCAGAACCGGCTGTGGACCGGGTTCGGGCCGACGAACGTCACTATCCACGCGGTGTCCTCGGCCGTGGCGGCCGGCAATGCCGAACGTGCCATCGACATCGGAGGCCGGCTGGACACGTCACGGCTGCCGATCGCTCTGGTCGGGCGACGGGCACAGGTCCACCTCGACCTGGCGGAAGCAAGCACAAAGGGCAACGACGGCAGCTCGCTCGCCGTCCTCCACCTCCTGGAGGCCGAACGAGTCGCGCCTGAGGTGCTCGGCGCCAACGTCCAGGCACGGTCGCTGCTGCTCAACCTGCTGTCAAAGGAACGCCGATCGGCGACACCCGGCCTCCGGCCGATGGCGGTACGCGCGGGGCTGCTCACATGACTGACGGGAAGGTTCTGTACCTCGTCGTGTGCGCCGCACCCCCGGCACTCCAGGTCGGCGAACTCATCGACCTGCTGATGTCGGCCGGCTGGACCGTCTGTGTGATCGCCACACCGACAGCGGCGACCTGGATCGACCGAGAGGCGCTGTCCGCGCAGACTGGCTACCCGGTTCGCTGGGAGTGGCGGCGGCCGGGTGAGCCAGACTTGCTACCCCAAGCGGATGCCGTATTGGTCGCGCCAGCCACCTTCAACACGATCAACAAGTGGGCGCTCGGCATCAGCGACAACCTCGCCCTCGGCATCCTCAACGAGGCGCTGGGGCTCCGTCTTCCCACCCTGATCGCGCC
Source organism: Micromonospora sp. NPDC051006 (assembly GCF_044456245.1). NCBI lineage: Bacteria > Bacillati > Actinomycetota > Actinomycetes > Micromonosporales > Micromonosporaceae > Micromonospora > Micromonospora sp. NPDC051006. The sequence goes on along the minus strand of NZ_JBITFP010000003.1, from coordinate 263,165 downwards.
ACATGCGAAGCCAGCGCTGACCGATCACCCTACGTTCACGCGGAACATTGATCTACTTCAACTCAATGGAGTAGCGGTCGCCGCGGCCGACGAGTCTCAGGTGTTCGATCATGAGCACCGGCCCTGGCTCAGCATCGTCAAGGCGATGGAAGGCGTTTGAGCGCCTATGCAGGCCGCCGCGCATGATGCCGATTATGGGCGCCCGGGGACAGTGGCCGCGACGGCGATGACCAGGGCACGGTCGTCGTGGGCGTCGAGGATGACACCCGCGTCTCGGGATGGACCGGCGCACCCCGTCCTCGGCGAATTCACACTGCCCTCAGGTGTTCCGCCTAAGCCTTCAGCGTGATAGGACCGAATCTACCGTCTTCAGCAGCGTGGGCGGACACTCGGCATCGACCTAGGCCAGGGCGGAGCATGTCACGTCCGGCCAGACGGGCTGTTCTCCTGGGGACGTCCTCGATTTGCCCGGACCGCGGCGATCACGCGGAGCGCCGCCGTTTGCGGCTCTTCGTGTTCCCAAACCCGAATTGACTGCCACCCGCCCTCGGCGAGCAGCTGATCCGTCTCGGCGTCGCGCGCCTTGTTGCCATCAATCTTAGTGTGCCAGAACTGCTGGTTCTCGCGGGCTGGCCGATAGTGCTCGGGGCAGCCGTGCCAATAGCATCCGTCGACGAAGACAGCGATCTTCGCGCCCGGGAATATTACGTCCGCAGTGCGGCGCAGCTTCTCCAGGGGCCGGGCGTTCACCCGATATCTGAGCCCGCTGTGGAAGAGGATGGAGCGTAGCTGGCGTTCCGGCTCGGTGTCCCGGCCCTTATTGCCCTGCATTGACAGGCGGACAGCTCGGGACTTGGCCCATGACCCGGGAACCGGCGCGGGCGGAGCGAGCAAACCCTTCTCCCGCGCTAGTCGCCAACCCTCCGCCAGGTTTAGAGCGCGGCTGGCCTTGCCGACCTCCCCTAAATATCTGCTCGGCGAGCGGCCGCGATCCGACCAGCGGAGATACGCTCGTAGCCGCCTGGTCTTCGGGAGAAGCTTCAGCTCCACCGAGGCGCGTGCCTGACGACCACCGTCGAGATCAACCCACCGGCGATCGGGGCCTCCGGCGGCTCGGTCCTGTTCCGCCGTTACCGCTCGGCGGCTGCGTCCCTTAAGGCCTTTCCAAGCCCGCTCAGGGGGGAGCGAATCGGCCCAGGCGCGGTCGACCCGCCCATCACCGCCAGTCATCGTCGACTTTCGGCCTCATCGAGCGCCCCAGCGATAGCACGCGCAAAGAACTCGCCCAACCGCACCGGAACCGCGTTCCCCAGCTGGCGCATCTGCTCACTTCTAGGACCTTTTATGATCCAGCGATCAGGGAAGGTCATCACCCGCGCCACCTCGCGGACCGTCATATATCGATGACGGTACCTCAGCGGGCTACCAGCGGCCGGCTCGGAGAGCAGGTCGTCGGTGAGCATCACCGACTCGCCGCCCGGAACCCCGTGCACTCCCGCCTTTACAGTCTTCGCGGGTCGATCCAGCTCATTCGGCGTGTGGCCTTGATAGATGCGAGCGTCCGGCCAACCAATGTGGTCGAGCACGCCACCGAGTTCGTACTCGCGACGGTCAAGCTTGTCCCAGGGAACCGGCGGTAGCGGCCGCCGCCGGTCGATCTCCTCCTTAAGCGCGTCGCGCAGGGTCAGCCATGGGAGCTTTCCGTCATCGAAGGGGATCGCCTGCGGCAGCCGCGACTCTACGTGTTCGCGGACGTGGTACGGCACCTCCGGGTGCTTCCGCCAATACGAGCCGTCCTGAATAGACCGAACGAGTGCGGCTTCGGAATGAGTCGGCGCGATGGAGGCCTCGAACCGCCTCAAGTCGACTTCAAGGTCGCACCGGAAGGCGACGATGATGATTCGGTTGCGCACCTGCGGCACCCCATAGTCGGCCGCGTTGACCCGAGTGGTAACGACCTCGTACCGTTTCTTCGGGTCGGCGGGGGCCTCCGACAGACGCGCTTGGAGAACGGCGTCGTGTTCGCGCCAGCTGACCCCTTCTTCGCGCTGCTCAAAAGGCAGGGCGAGCTCACGCTCGATGTAATCGAAATAGGGCCGGAACGATGGGCGTAGCAAGCCCTGAACGTTCTCACAGATTACGGCCTTGGGCTGGATGTCACGGATTGCCCGAAACATCTCAGGGAACATGTTCCGCCTGTCCTCGTCGCCCTTGGCGACTCCGCCGAGGCTGAACGGCTGACACGGCGGCCCACCGGCAAGAAGATCGACCTGATCCCACAGGTAATCGAACTTGATGTCGCGCACATCTCCTGGAACCAACGGCCACGCCTGCCCGACCGAGGGGATGAACTCCTCATCGCCTCGGAGCTCCGCCTTGTTGGCCTCTAGTGTCTTGCAGGCCCACTTGACCAGTTCGTTAACCAGGAGCGGACGGAACCCAGCTCGGTGGACCGCCATCGCTAGCCCCCCGCCGCCGGCGAACAACTCGACCGAGGTCCGGTCTTTGGTCTCCCCTCGCGGCTCAAGCATTGCGGAAGCATACCGCGGAGTTGTCGATCTTAGGAGCCGGCTCACCGACGGCCGCTCTCCGCTTGCCATTCCCGGCCACCGGGAACCACACTGGCCACGCCCTCCGATCCTCTGCGGCCACCATCCACCTGAGCCCGTGAGCCGCGACTCATCAAGGAGAGAAATGGCCACCTGGAACGTGGGGCCCTTCGACAATGACGACGCGGCGGAGTGGTGCGAGCAGTTCGAGGCGGCCGCGCCGGCCGAACGGACCGAAGCGGTATCGGGAGTGTTGCGGCGAGCGATCCTGGACTCAGCTTCACTATCCGATACGGCCGCAGCTCAGACGATCGCCGCGGCCACGGTAGTCCTTCAGGCCCACACCGGTTTGCCCGACGTGACCACCCCGCACGCTCCTCGGTTCGTCGATGGCGCCGAATATGTCGACGTCACCCCGGACCTGCTGCGACTCGCCGCAGCGGCCGTGGAGCTGATCCTGCGGGAGGGTTCCTCCTGGCGTCGGGGTTGGGCCGATGACGTCGAGGGTGATCTCGCGGTCGAGGCGTTGGAACGCCTCCACGCGGCGCTGGGCGACGAACAGCCCTAGCCCGCCGCCGCTGCCAGCCACTCCCGCCGCACAAAGCCCACATCAAGTCCGCAATGTTCCGCGATCCGGCGGAACCTCCTTGATCTATCGGCGTCGATCAGAACATCGTCCGTCCCGTAGACGACGATCAGTGGACGCTCGGCCGAATCGACCGCCTCATTCAACGCCGCCCAGACCAGGTCGCGGAAGTTGCGCACCCGACCCCAACACACGTAGCGCTCCCGCGAGCCATCGGTGGCTTTGCAGTGCATGGGCTTCTCGCGGATGGTCTCCGGCCGCACGCGCCAGCCGGAGCCGAGGATCAGGAAGAGGAACTCACTCGGCGGCGTCAAGTGCTTCGATACGTATTGTGCGTACGATCCGAAGCTCTCGACGGCGCGCGCGTACTCCTTAAGGGGCCCGTCCTTGAGCCACACTCGCATGCCCTCCGACGTCATGTAGTCGGCGAGCACGCCCCCGATCGCGTCGTCCTCCACCCACCGGGTGTAGTAGGCGGTCTTGGCGCGCGCAGGGAGCTCCTCCCAGTCGAGCGTGTCCACCTGGCGGTAGAGCTCGCGAATGACCTCAGCGCGGACCTTCTCCGGAACTGACGGCTCGGGCAACTTTACGTCCTTACCACGTGTGATTTTCCGTTGGGATGGGCCGCTTAGCGGCGGCCCGATAGACCAAGGGCTGGGTACCGGCCGGGACCGCCTTCTCAGGTAGCTGAAGCCGGATAGCCATGACGACACCGTCCGGCCAGGTGTCGCGCGGGAGGTCCTCACGGGCCCGATCCTTGTCGATCACCGGATAAATGATCGCGCACCCGGTCTTTGAAGTTCGACCGGTGAGCGACGCGAGCCCCGCACGGTGAAGGCTCTCCGAGTTCCCGCGCAGGCTGTCATTCTCGATCTTCCGGCCGTGGAGCGAGAACGTGCCGAGGCCGGGTATGGTCACGCCACGGTCGGACCGCCGCTGTGGAAGCACAATAATCCACTTGTCGACGGCTTGGCTGTCCAGGCTCTTGATCCAGGCCAGGTCGGCCTTGAAGGTGTCGTCAGTCCGCCACTGGAGCTGCGTAAGAACGTCAACCATCTCCGCGTGGGAAACCTCTCCGGTCAACGCCTCGAAGCTCCGGGTGCCAGCGGACAAGGTGCTCTCGCTCGATGCGGCCCGTAACAACGGGGTCATGACCTTGACGTTGTTTCGCAGCTTCTCCGACTCGACTAGGGCCGGGTAGCCGGAGCTAGGCTCCTTGCTCGGGCTGCGCTTCTCCACGAGCTGGGCGTAGCGCATCTTGTTGGCCGCCGTCGGGCGGAGCCCATGCCGGGCGACCAAGGGCTGAATGTGGGCAGGGGTGACCAGCGGACGTCCGTCCGCCATCACCGCGTACTGCCGCAGCTCGTCGCGGAAGAGCTCCTCATCTAGGCAGGCGGCTTCGAAGGCGTCGCGGATTTTGGCGGTGATGAACAGGCGAACCAGGTCGCGGTAGCCGGGCCGGAAGCCGAACCAGCGCCCCATCTGCATCAGGGCTTCGGCGTGCCCGACGGTCCGGAGGTAGTAGGTGATCGTAAGGCCTTCGACGGTGAACCCGCGAGCCAGCTTGTTGCCGCCAACCAGGATCCGCCACACCGCGCGACGGTCGAAGTCCAGTTCTTCCTGATCCGGCTCCTTGTTGCTGTTGATCACCAACACTGGGTCGCCGTTCGGCGCGATCCTGCGCACGACCCGCCCGATCAGCGGTTCGAGCTCCGCGAACGACGCGGGCATCGGATATCCCAGATCGAGCCCGTGGGACGCCGGAGCGAAGTCGCTGTCGTAGAGCTCGCGGAGCCTCTTCATGCCGGATGCGAGCGTGTGGCCCGACCTACTCCATAGTTCTCGAATAGTCTCCGCACGGATGTTGTGCTTGGCCTTCTTGGCGGCCTCGTGCACGAGCATCGTGTGGTGCCGGTAATGGTTCTCATCAGGGCTCAGCCCTTGTCGGTACAGCTTAATGGCGCCGGCGAGCACGAACGAGTCGAGTGCCTTCTGAAAAGCGAACTCCTCGTCTCCGTCATCGATCAGGCGGACGTGCGCCTTCTCCTTCGAGTTCGAGAAGGTCCGCTCCGACTCGGGAACCGACGAATCGATGTCGTGGAAATCTTCGACACCCATGTAATCCAACGGCCGGCGCAGGGCGAGCAGGTAGTCGGACGGGAACACGTCGTTCTTGTCTGTGTAGTCGCTGAAGACGTTGGCGAACGGCGTCGCGGTGTACCCCACGTATTGAACCCGAGGGAGCATTTGCAGCAGCGTCGAGATGCGCTCGTTGATCGTGGTACGTTCCTTCTTGGCGCCCGGCGACTGCTTCTCGGGGTCGACGGTGTTGATAGACGCCTGGTCGGACTCGTCGTCGATGATGAGAGCGGGGATATCCTCGAGCCGGTCGGCGTTGTTCTTCAGGTCCGAGATGAGATTCTGCAGTACCGACTCATTCTTCTTCACCACGATGAGTCGAGCATCGGTGGAATAAAGATTCTCCGCGCTCCAGACGGGCTTATTTTTGTCCTTACGCTCGAATTCCAGCGCCGGCAATCCCTGCTGGAGTGAGCGGTAGTCGAACCGACGGGTGGTCATCCGCCGGATCTCGGGCTTTCCTAGGGCCGACGGCTGCATCCCATACCTGTTGAACCGGTCGTTGATCCAATCCTCATCATCGAAGTAGTCAATGTGCTTGGCCGCCTCGATGTCGTTCTCGTTGACGCTGCGGAGGATGTTTTCCCGGCCGACCAGCTCCATGTCCAGCCGCCGCTGGGTTTGGTCCCGAAGCAGGTTGGTCGTGCCGGTCATCACGATGATGAGGCGATAGCCCGCATCGATCGCCTTGGCTATGACTCCGGCGAAGTTCGCCGTCTTTCCGCTCTGCACATATCCAACGACCAGGCCCTTGGTCGGAACCGGCTTGCTTTGGGCCGGGTTGGCGAACCGTTCCAGCACCCTGCTGGTGGCCGCATCCAGACGAGTGATCGCTTTGGCGTTCCACCTCCTCCGCCTACGAAGGTAGGCCACGTAGTGGCTCCAGTAGAAATCCCGTTGCCGTTGAAGGTCAGCCGTGTACCACGGTTCCCACTTGCCGGCGATCACGGTGTCGTGGTCAGTGGCGATCGAGAAGGAGTCGGCGAACTGGGCAGCCGTCTTGTCCCCGAGGCCGAGCAGATTGATGATCCGCGCACGTCGTAGCTCGGTGTTTGGTTTGGTGTCGCCCATCCACAGGCCTGATTCGATGGGCGCGTGGTCCCAGGTGGCCAGCCGAATATGCAGCTGTACCCGGAGCTCGTCATTGGGGTCGGCGGCGGCGACATAGTCCCGTAGACGGTCCTCTGACACGTCGAGGTCGGGGGCGATGTCCTCCGCCTCGACGGCGGCCCGCCGCACCAGGGCCTTCGGCCCGCTCACCATCGCGCCGAGAGCGCCGAGGTATGCGGTTACCAGTGGTTCGTTCATGGTCGTCCTCACGATCCGAGTGCGGCGACGATACCTGCGGGAATGGAGACGGGGCTGGCCATACCATCCAGATCAACTCGATAGCGAACCTGGATCAACCGAACGATCGGCAGGCCGGCTCGCTGCAGGGCGTCCGGCACCAACCGCGGGAATTGCTCGTCGATCTCGAAGGCGGCACTCTCCGTACGACGCTCCCAGCGCGACGTCATCTGAGTGGCGTAGGCGGCGGACCACCCAGCCGCGCTCAGCTTCGCCTCGAAGTCGTCGCGAGTCGTGCTGGGAAGAGTTGATCCCACCCTGTCGATTAGTTCCGGCAACGTCCTCCCGAAGCCCACACCAGCAGCTGTTAATTGGTGCGACACGAGCCACAGCGGCCGGTCCGTTGTGGGCTGCAGCTGAGTTAGCGAATCGATCCAATGAGCGCGGCGCTCGCTGATCGTCGTCTTGACCTCGACGTCCACAGCAGGCAGCCCGAAGTCGTGTTCCTCGCCCTGAGGACCTCGCCAGGCACCCACTGCCGCCGAACCGCCGACTCTCGCCGCCAGACCACCGAGCGTCAACAACTCGCCGAACAGGCCGATCTCTCGCTCTTGAGAGATCGACTCAGGCTCGCGGAGAAGGGAGGCCAACTGTCCGAGCGTCTCCCGTAGCGCGTGAGCGGGCGTCATCCCGGCGATCTGGATTCGGTCGGCCATCGAGCAGAGCACGGCGTAGGCGTCCCGGAACAGGGCCGTCGCGACAACGACCACCTCCAGGTAGTGCTGTCCCTCGTGATCCGCCACACGAGCGACGATGTTGTTTAGCCCGGTGACCGGAGCCTGGGTGTCCGGGTCGACCTCAATCCGCAAACCGAGCTCCGGCTTCGCCGGGCGAACGAACACGGACACCGCCGGTGTCCCGCGGATCGGCAGGACGACCGGAACCTCGCTTGCGAGATACCGAACGAAGCTCTCGACCGAGACGTGGCGTCTATCCACGTTCGCCGCCGACGTCATCGGCGCTCCGCTTGCACGGCCGTGGTGAGAACGGACTGCCACAGTTCGATATTGTCCTTGTCGCGCGCGCCGTGGTAGTTACCTTCGAACGAATCCGCCACCAACAGGTACAACAATGCTTTGACCAGGGGGAGATCGTTCAGGCCACCGTGCTTGCCGCCGAGCAGCATCTTCCGGTAGCGCTTGTTCAGCCACAACGTGCTTTGCTCTCGGTCCACACGGAAGAAAGAGTCGTCCACAAAGGTCATCCAGCGGATTTCGATAGGATCACGGCCGAGGAACGGCGGCACCTCCTTACGGATCACGTCCTTGACTGTGGACGGCAAGCCGGCCCCGGGATAGATCATCGGTGAGCGCCTCATCGAGCGGGCGTTCGCCGTTCGATAGACCTGCTCGGCCAGATCGAAGTAATCATTGAAGCTAACGCCGTCGGACGATCGAGCCGCTGCGGCAAGGCGGGAGAACTCCAGTCCGACGAGCACCCGGGACTTCTCCGCGTTCATGTGAAACATGCCGGCGATGTCCCCGTCGATGTCCACCTCGACTCGCGCCAGCTGCAGCTTCGCGTGCGACACGTGGACGCCTTCCCAGCCGCCGAACTGCAGCAACCGGTCCCGGCGGTAGAAGTAAAGCCCCTGGTATTCAACCGGCGTCCCCCGCAGCCGGTAGGACGGGGTGCTGCTCTTGCCCGGCCAGATGTGGCACTTGAAGGAGATGTCGACACCGTCGACAGTGGCGGTCAGGGTCTTGGGGTAGCCCTCAGCACCCGGCCGTGAGTATGCGAACGGGTTCAGCGGGGTGACTGGGATCGGAGGCCCGAGATAGGCCTCATCGACGTCGTAGACCTCGAAGTCGACGCTGAGGCGCTCCTGTTCGAGGAAGCGATGGAACACGATCCCGAGGTGCTGGCACGCGCCGGTGATCAGGCGATCGATGAAGATCTCAACGCGATGGGCCTCCGACCCGGCCGGGAAAGTGACGACATCATCCCACCGGATGATGGTTCCGGACTCACCGAGCGAGATTCGCCAGTCCCGGTCGAACTCTGCGCTGACGAACGGAGCGGGAATCACGTCGCATGAGAAGTCGCGCTTCGTCGTGGTGTTCACCCGCCACCTGCGGCCGACCGGGTCCTGGCCGGCAGCGCGGGACATAACGGTAAGGCTGCGTGCCTGACTGAACGACGCAGCCTTGAGTCCGAGCCCGAAGTGTCCGAGGTCCGAATTCTCGTAGTCACGCCGCCCGCCTACCGTCATGGCCGTATCTATCTTGTCGGGAGCCATGCCTCGGCCATTGTCGGCCACATAGAGCACACGCGGAAGACCGCCCGCGACTACGAGCCTGATCACGACATTCGTGGCACCGGCGTCGACCGAATTGTCAACCAGGTCAGCGAGCGCCGTCTCGAGCGAGTGGTTCCGCCCGATCGCGTCGAGCGCTCTCGGATCCGGTGGCAAATCGATACTGCCGTCAGTTGGAACATCCGGGATCCAGTCGCTCACTACGCCTCCAGCATTCGCTCGGCCGCGAACCGAGCCACAGCTTATGTCGGATCTCCGCCAGCTTGAGAAGACCCGGTTCCACGCTCAGCCAGCCAGCGCCCGGAGCGGCGCGGCCAGCTCTAGGAAACGTGCATACCACAGTGTCCGCAACCGTCTAGGAGGCCACAAACTCTGCCACAACCGGCCCAACGATGTCACCATCGAGCCATCGGTTTAGGTCGCCCACGGTCGTCGCCTGGGGCAGCACTGTTTGATACATCAGCTACAGGTCCCCGGCATCGTTCAGTTCGTAGGCTCCAACTCCAGGCCAGTCCAGCCACCGGCGTCACCGAGCCGCCGACCGGGCCTCGCAGCTGGGTCAGGCTCCCAGCCACGACCTAATGCCGCTGGTGGGCGTACCGCGAACCGGGCGGCGCACCATCTACCCTCGCCATCGCCCGTCTACCGCCGGCTGGCCGAGGCCAACCCCGCCGCCTACCCGCCCCACCTCGCCACATCCCGGAACAACCTGTCAGTTGTGTTGGGCGAAGTCGGACGACGCGACGAGGGCCTGACCGCGATCGAAGAGGCCACCACCCTCTACCGCCGGCTTGCCGAGGCCAACCCCGCCGCCTACCCGCCCGACCTCGCCATGTCCCTGAACAACCTGTCGGCTGACCTGGGTGCGAGCGGACGATCGACGAGGGCCCGGCCGCGTTCGAAGAAGCTAGCCACTTCGCGGGGTTCCCTCGACGCACCGCCGCTTGCGACAGCCGCCGTTGTCCTGGCCGGCCGGCCCCGAGGCCATTGAAGCCCTGGAGCAACACTTCGCCGCGGATCAGGCCGAGGACTGGGGGGCGAGTGGGGTAATCGCTGCCGCAGCGGACCATGTCCGTCGCCACCACCACGTCGCCACCCCGCTTCCACTGCCAACCGATGCAGACCGAGACACCTTCACCGCTCTGCTCGACATCGCGCGCCGGCTGCAAACCGCCTGACCGGGCTGTTGTCCACGACGTCTCGTTTACAAGCTCTGTGCAGCTCGTCCGGCGGTGTCTGTCCCCGTTTGCGACCTCGGACGCCTGTCCCTGTCCGGTTGCGGACGGGCGTCCTCGTCCAAGTCGGTTGCTGTCGCCGTTGCTGTCGACCACCACCTTGGCCGCATCCGGCTGGTGGCTTTCAGCGGCATCGGCGATCGTTGGATCGAGTGGAGCGGCCCCCTCTCACCTGACCGCAGACGCCACCAGACGCGGCCATCGAGGCCGTCCAACAGGACCTCCTCGAACACCTCCGCAGGCACTGGAGCTTCACGGGCCAGCTGACCTGGCGGGAAGAAAGATTCGACTGGTGGGTCGCGACGCCCACCACCAACTGAACCCGAAGATCGCCTAGCCGGCGGTGTCACCCAACATCTGACATCGATCCGTCACGCATCAAGTGGAGCCCGACATCGCCGGCAGCCCCCGCGCCTGCTCATCTTGCCTGCTCAGCCCCTTGTGGCTGAGACAGAGGTTGACGACAGTCGGGAAGAGACGGTACAACTAGGAGCACTGGACGTAGAGCGTCCCAGTCGCTTCCCCTCTATAGGCTGCGCGAGCCCCCACGGAGGTACGACTACGCCGCGTGTAACGCGGTCAGTCAAGGCAGCTCTGGCACGCACTGCGACCGCTGGATCGACACCGACTCAAGGTCGGGACGACTCAGCGGGGTAGAGGGTCTTAGCCTTCGCGCCCCAGAAGGGGGTTGCGGAGGCTTTCTTGTCTCTTGCGGCCGGGTCGGCCTCGGCCACGCGTATCTCGCGTGGAAGCCAGCCGAACCCGCTCTATCCGAGCGCCCGTCTGGCATCGGAAGCCGTATCCATACGGCGGTCGCAAGGAGAAAGACAGATGACACTACTGGACTCACCCGGGAACACCGACGAGTTCGACCTGGAAGATCGGCCCGAACCAGGTGCCGACGCCCACGAGCGGGACGTTGACAGCATGTCCGCAGAAGGCGGACTCGAGGAGGACGAGGACCTCCCGAGCATGCCGGACGGGCTGCCGAGCGTGCCGCGGGCGGCGGCCGTGAAGAAGCTGGCGGAGGGCCTGAAGCCTTACGTCCTGAGCGAGGGCGCGGCTCTGGCCCTTGCCCGGGCGGTGGCGCGGCCTGAGGAGGCTCGGCGCCGTCTGCAGGCACCTGACCTGATGCGAGTTCCCGGTGGCACCCTGGAGACGATCAGTGTCCAGGTCTGGCTTCCGGCAGTGACAACGTTCCCGGTGAACAATCGGGAGGCGTCGGCCCGCGTGTATCCCCTCTCCGGTGCACTACGGGAGGACCAGTACCCCCCGCTCGGCCCGATCTCTGCCCCAGAGGGTGTCGCCGGGGAGCTGAGCATCGCGGCACAGTCACCCGCACACGTGGTCAGCGCCCTCGACTGGTCCAACGCCTATTTGGAGAGGGTGAACGACCTCTCGACCACGATCGGGCAGCACGGGGTGTTGCGTGACCTGCTTCTAAGCGTCGTTCGCATTGAGCACACGGATGGAGCGCCTCCGAGCTGGATCCTCGGGGCGGCGGATGGCAGCAGCCGAGTCAGCGCGGCCCACCGCCTCCACGACCTGAAGGCCGAAGAGGTGGTCTACCAGCTCCCGCAGAACGAGCGTAGGTTTCGGGGCCTAATCGGAGACGTTATCGCTGACGCGCAGCGGCCGATCGAGCAGGTCGCGGAGAGCGCCGTCAAGAGGACGCACGCTCTCGTGGCGCCGGCCACCGTCGTTCTGAGGTTCGTGCCGGACAGCCCCGCGCGTCACCTGCGGTACGACCAGGCGATCCGCTTCATCGTCGGCATCACACACGTGGAACCGCCAAAGGCGTGGGGGAAGGCGAGCGAAAACGATGCGCTTGGCGACGCGGTGATCGAGGAATTCGTCGACGGACGTCGCATAACGTCGGTTGAGGGTCGCTGGTATCGGGCCACGATCTCTCCTGCGGAGGCCGATCAAGAGGGATTCGACCGGCACCTCGACACCCGTGTCGCGGAGATCGCCGCCAGGTTCCTCCCGGACAGTGCACACAAGCCATTCCGCCGGGGCGTGTTGCGGATTACCGCCAAGAGCCGGGTCAACAGGGAGTTCAAGACGCAGATTGCGACCGAGCTGGCCCTCCGGCCCTGGCGGTCTACCCAGCCTGAGAGCGAGGCGGACGCCGTCAAGGGCGCCCGGAGCACTCTGCAGCGAACGCTCTTGTGGCCGGCGCTCAGGGAAGATGGGTGGCGTCGCACGACAAACGACCCCGACTTGCTTCTGACCGAGGCGTTGCGAGAGCTCGCGAGCACGGACGGCTCCATGTCAGGGCCGTCAGGCGTTGAGCTGGCCGTGCGCGGAGGCTACTACCTCGCGATCCATCGGCGCCTACGTCGCGAGGTTAGTACGTTCAATGACAAGCGAGCCCCCTATGCCGTCTTGCAGCGGATGACAGAGTCCGAACATGGACTGCGAACCCTGCACGCGGCGGTGGTCGAAGGTCGGGCCGATCGGGTGCCGGTCCAGGTCGACGGTGAAGGCAGCCCGATCCGCAGCAGCGATGGGTCCGTCCTCCTCGCGGACAACAGGTGGCTTCGCCTAACCTTCTCCCCCGCAGACGAGGTCGGCCCAGTGTTCGGCGAGGACGTCGACACACCGGAGACGACCTTCGCGCGGGAGCGCCGTCGAGTCTCTGGGCTGGTGGACTCCTTGGAGAGCACGATCCGGGTCGTCGCCGAAATCCCGGGTCGCACCACAAGGAAGCTCGTACGGGAGCAGGGATGGCCAAGTGGCCACGCGGAGGACTTGGCCAATCGCCTCATGAAAATCAGTGGTGACCTCCGGTTCTGGGCCTCCTTCTATGAGGCCGCCGAAGAAGCGGAGAACGAGGACGTAGACGAGGAGTTCGAGGATGTCGACGATGCCGAATAAGCCGGCTGATCGATAGCCCCTCGGCTAGGAACACAGGGCCCCTGGGTGCGCTCACTCCGCGCCCAGGGCCCTGTCAATGTCTGCCGGGCGCCAGCCGCCGCCTCAGTGGCCGTCGCCTGCTTCAAGAGCTCCTGCGGCTGGCCCCGCACCCCTGCCCGGTCAAAAGAGATCCGGACAAGGACGTCCCACTCGTACATGCGCCCGTCGCGGTGCATTTCGGTCAGGTCGACGTGGCTGATCCGAACGGTGGCAGGTGCCGGCTCGATGGCCTCGACGGCCCGGATTTAAGGCTCCGCCGGCCCATCTGCAGTCGGGTAGGCGGCGCTCACGTGTGGCCGGTACGGGCGGGCATTCTCCGCGACTGGTCCTCACTCACGACCCGTCCATGGCTGTCCGAGTCCCGGCGCGTACTTGCTGGCCGGCCTCGGCGGGCATCGCCGGCATGACGATGGCTTCGTCCGCGACGACGACCTTCCCGAAGTCGACCTCAACCTCGGGCGTGGTGGGCGAGCTGCTCGCCCGCTTCCCTGATGTTGGCGGCCAACGTCTCGTCGGGGATCTCGTCAGTACACCCGATGCCCTGCATCGTGAAGTGCAGCCACCGATCCGGAACGAGGGTCACGGGCGGCGTCGAGGCCAGCGCCGAACGGTAGGTGCAAGCCAGGCGGCACAGGTCGGGCTGGGCCTGGTCACCGCTGTTCGTCGCCGTCGCGGGCCTGGTCACCGAGGTCGGCGGGCTGATTGCCCACGGTGCTGTCATTGCCCGGGAGTACGGCCTGCCGGCCGTCATCGGTGTCGAGCGGGCCACCCGTCCGATCCGTGACGGCCAGCGCATTCGGATGCACGGCAGCGGCGGCTTCGTCGAGCTCCTGCCGTAGGCGGCCCGCTCCGGATTCAGCGCAGGTCGGGTCCGCCCTCCACGGCGAGTTCGTCGAGCACGCTGAACCCGTCGTCGACTACGTCGTTCGGGTCGTCCGTGTCCTCAACAACGAAGGCTTCGATTGGTTCCTCGTCTAGAAGTTGAGGGTACTTTTCCAGCAGGAACCGGCGTCGGTACGCCATTTCGGCGGTGTCGACGATTCCCTCCAGAGTGGTCCAGTTGAGGGTGCCGCCGACCAGGATTCCGGCTACCGGCACGACCTTGCCGAGGCCCTTCTTGGTGAGGGTGTGGCCGACCGCTTCCGCGAACCGTCCGGCGATCCGGGCTACGACCGAATCGTTCAGGACCTTCCACGTTTTACCGCGGACGAGTGCCTGGGTGAGGCGCGAGATGTCGGCGAAGGCGGCGTTCTTCGCGCCGACGGACGCGGCCGTCCCGGCGTTGACGACGGACAGCACGAAGAGCTTTTCGGCTGGTTCTTCGGGGTCGTAGCCGTACAGCAGCGAGACATGGCCGACCGCGCGGGATGCGAGTCCGATGACGATGGCGGCGTCGCCGGCGAGAGCGCTGACGATGGCACCTCCCGACGGCGCCGCCGCCGCGCCGCCGGAGACCGCGGTAGCCAGCTCGCCTCCCGAGATCACCAGCCCCGCGCCCATCCCCGAGACTGCGGCAGTAGCCGGGTAGTACCAGCTCAAAGCCCGCCCGCGGACCGCGTGGATCTGCTCGAGGTCGAGGCGCCGCAGGTCGGAGAGCTTGGTGACGTCGTGCCCGCGCTTCTGGTGGAGTTCCACCACCCGCTTGGGCGAGAGCCCCGCTCGCGAAATCTTCGCCACCGTTCGCTGCATCGAGCCCAGAGCACTGCCACTCCAGTCCGCCGCGCTGGTGGGGAGGACGCCGGCGGCCTTGCGAGCCCCGGTGCCGATGGCGCCCGCACCCTTGGCGACGATGCCGCGCCCCCGCGACACGGCTGATTGGGCTCCCGGGTGATTTTCCAGGTGCGTGAGTGCACGCCGACCGAGTGCCGCGGCGCCGTTGGACACGCCCTCGCCGGCGCTGCGCAACGCGGCCGACAGCGGCCTGCCCTTGAACCGCTGAATGTCACGCCACGCCGCAAGCTCGTACTCCGAGGGTTCTGCCATGTCGCCCAGGTTAGTGACCCGAACCGCCGCTCATGAACAGGTAGGCGGCGGAGTTAGCGTTGGCCCGATCGGCCTTAACCAAGTGGTGCAGGGCTACGAATCCACCCAGCCGTAGACTCCAAAAGGCGATCACGAAAAGTGGGCCAGAACCCACCGGGCACCGTCGAAGAGCGTCGCGGCCCTGGCCGCCGGGCCCGTCCCGGCGACCAGGGCCGCTCCTACGACACGCCCTGACGGTCGCGGCGCTGGCACGGACCAGAAGGCACTTCGAGGTGCCCATGCCACGGCAGGGACCTGAGCGAGAGCGCGGGCCCGGACGGTACGGCGCCGACGCAGCGACCGGCTATCGACAGCAGCGCCGAACGACCGGGAGATCCGATGGCTCTCGTCATCCCCGATGTACTCGAGGAAAGCTGCTCGACGCGGCAGCGTTGGAGCGGTTCGCGGCGAAGTGGCGGCTCCTGCTGATCTACGCGCTGCTGGCCGGGCCACAGCGGCACGCGCAGCTGCGCCGCCGTCTGCCCGGGATCAGCCAGAAGGTGCTGACCGAGACGTTGCGCGCAATGGAAGCCGACGGGCTCGTGCGGCGCCACGTGGTCAAGGCGAGCGCGCCGCAACACGTCGAGTACGAGCTCACGGACCTCGGGCACACGCTGGAGACACCTCTCGCGGCGATCTGCGAGTGGGCCGCAACGAGCCATTCATCTCGCTGAACAACCTCGCGGAGCCGGTCGGCGGGCTCGGTCGTCAGCGCGAACGCTGGACGGTCGGTGGCTGAGCCGTCAGCCGGGGTTCCACATCCTCCGGCAGCTCAGCGCCGCAGAGCGCGCAGATGTAGTCGTCGTCGCGGACGACGTTGCGCTCGCCGCAGGCAAGGCAGCGCCGGAAGACGACCGCCGCGGTGAAGCCGTCCGGGCGGCCGACACCCGCCCGATCGAGGGCGTCCGCCACCGCCGCCCATGAGGCGGGATCGGGGCAGTAGCCGGTGGACTGGTTGCTCACCTCGGTTACGACCCAGCCGTCCCGCTCGCCGGCGAAGGCGATCTCCCCCGCACCGAGGACCTCCCCACCGCCGGCGCAGGCGACATGCTCGCTGCGTCTCGGCGCGAGCCGCAGCGTGCCGCCAGCGTCGATGACGTAGGTGAACGGCTCGTCGCGGTCGCGCGGCTCCGCGGCCGCCAGGTAGGCGTCGAGATCGACCGATGATCGGATGGGCACGCCCTCGGGGAAGTCGCCGACCGACGCTCGCACGTCCGCCGGGCCGACGTACCGGTATCGACGCCCCGTCGCCACCACGGCACCGAGCGTACGCCCGTGCGGCCGCCGCCGTCGACGACCACGCTGGACCCGCGGCCTGGACCGGCTAACCCGGCTGGTCGGCGGCGCGGGCGTGCCGCCCGCTGGTCGGCCGCTCGTCGCCGTGGCCCGGCCACCACGCCTTGTGCCCGATCAGCGCGGTCAGGGCGGGGACGAAGAACATCGACATGACGAACGCGGACAGCACGATGCCGATCGCCACCGCGAAGCCCATCTGCTGCAGGAACGAGATGGGCGCGAGCAGCAGCACCGCGAACGTCCCGGCCAGGATCAATCCTGCTGCCGCGACCGTCGGGCCGGCGTGTTCCACGCCGATGGCGGCAGCCTTGCGTGGCTCGTTGCCTTCCCGTGCTTCCTCGCGTAGTCGGGCGATCATCAGGATGTTGTAGTCGGTCCCGATCGCCACCACGAAGAGGTAGAGGATGATCGGCAGCTGGAACGTGACGCCGGGCTCGCCCTGCAGCCCTTGGAAGAGGTAGACCGTGGCGCCCAGCGTGGCGGCGAAGTTGAGCAGCACCGCGATCACGAGGTAGATCGGCGCGACCAGGCTGCGCAGCAGCAGCGCGAGGATGAGCGCGATCAGGCCGGCCGCGACCGGCAGGATCACCGACAGGTCGCGGTTGTTCGCCGAGTTGATGTCCGCGAAGATCGCGGTGGTCCCGCCGACCAGCGCCCGGGTGCCGGGCGGGGCCGCCGCGTGTACGGCACCGCGCAGGTCCTCGCGGACAAGGTTGATCGCCTCGTTGGAGACCGGGTTCTCGTTGAGCAGCAGGTTGACCCGGGCCACACTCGGGTCGGTGCTGCGCTCCGGGGGCTGCGCCTGGCCCACTCCCGGGGCTTTCGCCACGGCCGCCGCGAAGTCGCTGACCTGCTGGTCGGTCAGCGGCGATCCGTTGCCGGTGGTCAGGTAGACCTCGGTGGGGGCGAGCGCACCGGCGGCGAACCCGCGCTGCAGGTCCTGCGCGGCCTTCGCCGACTCGGTGTCCTGCGGGAAGCCGGCGCTGAAGTCGTAGTCGGCCTTGTAGAACAGCGCGCCCGCGGCGAGCGCGACCAGGATGACGCCGGACGCCGCCGCGACGAGGGCCGGCCGGCGTCCGACGGCGGTGCCGAGCCGGTGCGACAGGGTGGCTTTGGGCGTACGCTGCCACGCCTTCGACGGCCAGAAGACGTACCGGCCGAGCAGCGAGACGACCGCCGGAATGAGGGTGAGAGAGGTGACCAGCATGACGGCGACCGCGATCGCGAGCGCCGGGCCGAGCGAGCCGAAGAAGCCCAGGGAGGCGAGGAGCAGCACGAGGAACGCGACGATGACCGCTCCGGCGGCCGACGTGATGACCTCGCCGACCCGCTGGACGGAGACGACCATCGCGGTGCGCTTGTCGTCACCGGCGCGCAGCCGCTCCCGGTAGCGGAAGAGCAGGAACAGGATGTAGTCGGTGCCGATGCCGAACAGCACGATCAGCAGGATCGTCTGCAGATCCTGACTGACACTGAGGTCGAATGCCTTGCCGGCGGCGGCGACGAGACCCGTCGTGATGCTCAGGACGACGCCGACGACCACCACGGGCAGCAGCGCGGCGATGGGGCTGCGGAAGATGATCAGGATCAGGCCGATGATCAGGATGATCGTCGCGATGCCGACCACGGCGAAGGCGTTGTTGAAGGTGTCCTCGTTGTCGACGAAGCTCGCCACGTCGCCGGCCACGCCCGCGGTCAACCCACTGTTCGCCAGCTCCGGGCCGATGTCCGCCCGCAGATCGCGTACGGCGTCGAGCAGCGCCGGGTCGTCGGGGGTGGGGGCATCGAGCCCGACGTTGATGATCTGCACCGACTTGTCCGGCGCCACCGCGGGCGGACCGGTCAGATAGCCGGACGTGTGCGGGATGTTCTTGGCCTTGAGCGACTGGGCGAGCTGGCCCACCTTCGCCTCGTCCGCCGGCGTGAGCTTCTGCCCGTCGGCGCGCTTGACCACGATGATCGCCGTCGCGGTGGCCTGCTGCGGGAACGCCTTCTGCCCGAGCTCGGTGGCCTGCACAGACTCGTACGAGCGGGGCAGGAAGCTTTCCTGATCGGCGGAGGTGATTTCGCTCAGCGAGGGTGTGGTGGCGATGATGGCGGCTGCCGCGACCACCCATCCGGCAATCACCCACCACGCTCGGCCCACAACGAATCTGCCCAGCCGCTCGAACATGGTTTCCCCCGTGTGTTCGGCACCACCGACGTCTGGGGCCTGGAGCGCCCAGGGCACCCGCCCGTCACTCTGCCGGCAGTCTTCGCTACCCGCTGTGCAGACTACCGTCGTCCGGTACTCCTTTTCGGATGCTTGGGCTCCGGGGGTTGCGCGAGTTTCACCCGTTCAGGTAGGCGAGCACCACGCATTGCTTCATCGCTTGATCGGCGAAGATGAAAGGGGGCGGGACCGATTCGGTCCCGCCCCGCACTGCTCGCCGGAGACCTTCGTGGTGGTCGGGTCGTGGCCCGCGGGCACACACGATCCGTCTCCCGAGCCACGCGCGTCTGGTGCCACGAAGATTTCGTTCTGCGGAGCAACCCCCGGAGCCAGTCCCCGCGTGACTATCTCGAATCGGGGATCGGAGGCTTGAATGGGCGATCGCGACGCGGCGTTCGCGGAGTACTTCTCGGCGAGGTCGGACGCGATGCGGGGCACCGCGTACCTGCTGTGCGGCGACTGGCACCGGGCGGAGGACCTGGTCCAGACCGCGTTCACGAAGCTCTACCTGGTCTGGAACCGGGTCTCCCGGCACGAGGTGCTCGACGCCTACGTACGCCAGATCCTGATCCGGTCCTTCCTCGATGAGCGGCGCCGCGGCTGGTGGCGGCGAGAGCGAGTCGGCGGGGAGGACGCCGAGCGGCCGACACCGCCCGACTCTCCGGAGAACCGGTTGGTGATGCTGCAGGCGCTGGCCGCCGTGCCGCCGCGGCAGCGGGCCGTCCTGGTTCTCCGGTACTGGGAGGACCTGTCTGTTGAGGAAGCCGCGGCGCTTCTGGGCTGCTCGCCCGGGACGGTGAAGAGCCAGGCAGCCCGCGGCCTGGACACGATGCGCGGCCTCCTGTCGCCCGCGCACGTCGGGATTGAGAAGGGGAAACGATGAACGGAGAACAGTTGCGCGATGCCCTGCGCAGCGAGATGGCAGTCACCGCCGCGCCGCCACCGTTGAACACGGCCGCCACGCTCGCCGCCGCTCGGCGGGTGCGTATGCGCCGCCATACGGCCTGGGCCTGCGCCGGATCCGCAGTCGTGGTTCTGGCGGTCACCGGGGTCGCGGCCATCGGCACACCGGGCGCCGGCGGCTCCGGCGGGCTGAGCCCGGCGGGTCCTGGGCCGCAGGCCATCCCGTCGTCCAAACAGGCCCTCCCACACCCATCGTCTCAACACACGCCCGGGCAACCGTGGCCAACCGGACCGGACGGCCGTCCACAGGAGGACCGGACCGCGCGGGCGGGTTCCAGGTACGACCAGGGGGTCCAGCTGCTCCACGAGATCGTCTCCGTCGTGCCCGCCGGCTACACCGCGCCGGAGAACCCTGCGAACCTGCCCGCCGACCAGATGCCCTTGCGGGACCACCAGGCGCAATTCAACGACAAGGTGAACGGCGTCGAGGTGTGGAGCTACATGTCCTTCGCCGCCCTGGCCGAAGGCGAACGGATGGGGCGCCTGCTGGTCGAGGTGCACACCGCAGGCAACCAGCTACCGGCCGAGCCGTGCGCGCTTGCCCGCCAGTTCTGGGGCATGCAGGGCGACTGCCAGGTAGTGGCTGTCGGCGCGACACAGGTCGGCGTGGTAGTCCGACCCGGCAGCGACGACCGGTTCGACCAGTGGGCGGCATACCGGCACCCAGACGGTGTGGTGGTCTACGTTGCACAGCGGGCAAAGCATGGCGACGACCGGCCGGGGTTGACGGCGCTGCCGTTCTCCGTACCGCAGCTGGCGGCCCTCGCCGTCGACGCACGGTTCCATCTGCAGTAATGCGCCATCGCATGGACTGCTGCCGGGGGCACGTAGCGCCGCCAGTCCGTATGCGATGTCTGTGAGGGCCGGTCGGTAGCGACCGGCCCTCCGCGTCCCCGGTCAGCAGACGCCCGAGAACGTGACGGGCACGTCCAGGTGAACCCGGGCAGCGGACGGGTGTGCGTCGAGCAGCTCGGCGATCCCGGCCCGCGCCACCGCGACGCACGCGTGTCGGTGCCGAGTGCTGAGCCGGCAGAGCTGCCTCAGCCGTTCAGGTACGCGAGCACCGCGAGCACCCGGCGGTTGTCGTCATCGGACGGCGGCATCCCCAGCTTGCTGAAGATGTTGTTGATGTGCTTGCTGACCGCCTTCTCGGTGACGAACAGTCGTCCCGCGATCGCCGCGTTCGACCGTCCCTCGGCCATCAACCCCAGCACCTCCCGCTCCCGGGCCGTGAGGTCCCGCAGTTGCTGCGTACCGGAGTTGCGGGCCAGCAGCTGCGACACCACCTCGGGGTCCATCACCATGCCGCCGTCGGCGACCCGGCGGAGCGCGTCGATGAACTGGCCGACGTTGGACACCCGGTCCTTGAGCAGGTAGCCGACTCCCCCGCTGCGGTCGGCAAGCAGTTCCCGCGCGTACAGCTGCTCGACGTGTTGGGACAGCACGAGGATCGGCAGCCCGGGCATCTGCACCCGGGCCGCGAGGGCGGCCTGCAGTCCCTCGTCGGTGAAGGTGGGTGGGAGGCGTACGTCGACGACGGCGATGTCGGGGCGGTGGCGGGTGAGGGCCGGCAGGACGGACGGCCCGTCGGCGACGGCCTCGACCACGCGGTGCCCGTACGCGTCGAGGATGTGCGTCAGCCCGTCCCGGAGGAGGGCGAGGTCCTCGGCGATGACAACACGCAAGGCAGCTCCATGGTCACGACGGTGGGTCCGCCGGGCGGACTCTGCACGGTCATCGTGCCATCGAAAGCTGCCAGTCGGCGTCGTACGCCCGCCAGGCCGGTCCCCGCGTCCGGCGTGGCCCCGCCGCGGCCGTCGTCGCCGACGACGATCGTCAGCACACCGTCGTGGTGGAAGACCTGGATCCACGCGCGCGCCGCGCCGCTGTGTTTGGCGATGTTGGTCAGCGCCTCGGCCACGGCGAAGTAGGACGCGGATTCGACCGCCGCGGGTGGGCTGCCGCCGGGTAGCCGCACGTCGACGTCCACGGGCAGCGGTGCGGTCAGCGCGAGGGCTTCCACCGCCCCGGGAAGGCCGCGTTCGGCGAGCACCGGCGGGTAGATGCCCCGGACGAGGTTGCGCAGGTCGGCGAGGGCGTGGCCGCTGGTCTCCTGCGCCTCGCTGAGCAGTCGCGCCGCCCGTGCCGGGTCGTCGGCCATGAGCTTCTCGGCCAGGCCGATGCTCATCCGCAGCGCGACCAGCCGGGCCTGCGCCCCGTCGTGCAGGTCACGTTCGATGCGGCGCAGCTCGGCGGCCTGGGTGTCGACGGTGTCGGCGCGGGTGGCGGCGAGGTGCCGCACCCGCAGGGCCAGTTCCTGCGCCCGGGTGGGGGCGAGGAAGAAGCCGGCGAAGCGGAAGTGCAGCCACACCAGCCAGTGGGCGACGGCCAGCCCGCCGGCGAGGAGCAGCCAGCCCTGCGGCGCGGCCAGCCATGCCTTCGCGAAGTTGTCCATCGGCCAGAACACCCCGTAGCCATACCAGCCGATGGTCAGGTAAAGCACCAGCGGCACGAACAGGACGCCCTCCAGCCCGTAGGCGGGCAGCACGAACGCGGCCAGGCAGACGCCGCCGGTGATGGTGCCGGGGATCAGCCAGGCGAGGTCCCGCCAGGTCGCCGGGTCCGAGACCACCCACCGGAACCGCTGCCAGGTGCCGAGCCGGGCGCCGGCGGGCACCGGCGGGTACGGCGAGGCGATCGGCACGCCGGCCCAGCGGCTCAGCCGGCGTTGCGCCGTCAGCGACAGCCGTACGAGGACGGTGACCGCCGGGAAGAGCGCGAACCCGATGCCGAGCGCGGGAATGAGTGCGAGGGAGACCACCGACAGCGCGAACAGCGCCACGTTGGTGCTCAGGCTCAGCAGGGCCACGGCCAGGCCCTGCACGGCGGCGAGGGCGCCGGGCCGGATCTGCTGCCAGATCGTCGAACGTACGGAGCGGTCCACGGCGTCATTCTCCGCCCGGGACGCCACGGAATTCGGTGGTGCTACCACCACCTGCCTTCGGGACGTGCCACCCCTGCCTTCGGGCCGCTCCGGCCGAAGGATCGGAGGCATGACCAGGCAAAAGGAAACCGCGCGATACCGGCTGGCGGGGCTGCCGTCCGGCCGTCGCAGCAAGTACATGATGCTCGTCTTCTGGCTCGTGCTCGTCGCGGCGGCCGGGCCGCTGGCGATCAAGCTGACCGAGGTGCAGGACAACGACAGCCTCGGCGCGCTGCCGGCCAGCGCCGAGGCCAGCCGGGCGGTGCAGCGGGCGGAGGAGGCGTTCCCCGACTCGCAGGAACCCCTGGCCGTGGCCGTCTACGCCCGTGACGGCGGCCTCACCGAGGCCGACCGGGCCAAGGTGGACGGCGACCTGGCGGCCTTCATCCCGTACGCCGCCGGCGGTCAGGTGTCCCCGCCGGTGCCCAGCGACGACGGGCAGGCGCTGCTGCTCTCCTTTCCCGTCGCCGGGGACGCCGACCAGCGCGCCGACGCCGTAACCGCCATCAAGGAGCGCTTGACCGCGGACGTACCGGATGGGTTGCGGACCGCGCTCACCGGTCCGGCCGGCGGGGAGGATGACGTTTTCGACGCGTTCGCCGGCATGGACACCGCGCTGCTGCTGGCGACCGCGGCCACCGTCGCGTTGCTGCTGCTCATCACGTACCGCAGTCCGGTGCTGTGGTTGATCCCGCTGATCACGGTGGCGCTGGCCAACCAGCTCGCCAGCGCGGTGGTGTACCTGCTGGCCCGGCACGCCAACCTGGCCGTGGATTTCCAGAGCCAGAGCATCCTGACCGTGCTGGTCTTCGGCGTCGGCGTGGACTACGCCCTGCTGCTCATCGCCCGCTACCGGGAGGAACTGCGCCGGCACGCCGACCGGCACACGGCGATGTCCGTGGCGCTGCGCCGGTCGATCGGCGCGATCGCAGCGTCCGCGGCGACCGTCGCGCTCGGCCTGCTGTGCCTGCTCGCCGCACAGTTGCCGTCCACCCGGGGGCTCGGGCCCGTCGGCGCGGTCGGGATCGTCGCGGCTCTGCTGGCCATGACCACGCTGCTTCCGGCCGTGCTGGTCATCTTCGGGCGGTGGCTGTTCTGGCCGTTCGTGCCCCGGTACTCCCCCGACTCGGTGGGGCTCGACGTTGCGGCCGAGCACGGGCTGTGGCGCCGCATCGCCGGGTTCGTCGGCCGGCGGCCCCGCGCGATCTGGCTGGGGACGGCGGCGGTGCTGGTCGCGCTGAGCTTCGGCATGGTCAACCTCAGCATCGGCATGCCGCACGACGAGTCGTTCACCAAGGAGGTCGGCTCCGTCACCGGCCAGCGGATGATCGAGGCGCACTACCCCAGAGGATCGGTCGCGCCCGCCGAGATCCTGGCCGCCGCCGGCCCGGCCGAGCAGGTCGTGGCCGCCGCCCGTACTGTGCCGGGGATCGCCGAGGTGGGTGAGCCGGAACGCTCACCGGACGGCCGTTGGGTACGCATCGCGGCGGTGCTGGCCGACACGCCGGACAGCGACGCGGCGCTGGACACGGTCGAGCGGCTCCGCGCCGCGGTGCACGCCGTGCCGGGTGCGCAGGCGCTGGTGGGCGGGGACACCGCGTACCTGATCGACGAGGAGCGGACGGTCGACCGCGACAACCGGGTGGTGGTGCCACTGGTGCTGGCGGTCGTCCTCGTCATCCTGGTGCTGCTGCTGCGGGCGCTGGTCGCACCGCTGCTGTTGCTGGCCAGCGTGGTCCTGTCCTACGCCGCCGCGCTGGGCGCGGCCGGGCTGATCCTCGACGCGATGGGCTACCCGAACCTGTTCGTCGGGATCCCGCTGCAGACGTTCCTGTTCCTCGTCGCGCTCGGGGTCGACTACACCATTTTCCTCAGCACCCGGGCGCGGGAGGAGGCCGCGCAGCTCGGGCACCGCAACGGCGTGCTGCACGCGCTGACCGTGACCGGTGGGGTGATCACCAGCGCGGGTGTGGTGCTGGCTGCCACGTTCGGCGCGTTGAGCGTGCTGCCGCTGGTGCCGTCCGTGCAGACGGCGGTCATCATCGGGGTCGGCGTGCTGCTCGACACGTTCCTCGTCCGGACCCTGCTCGTGCCGGCGCTGGCGCTGCACCTCGGCCGGCGTACCTGGTGGCCGAGCGCCCTGGCCCGGCCTTCACTGCGACCGGTCGCGGCCGCGCCGGTCGAGCGGACGTCGGCGGCGCCGTAAGAACCCGAGGCGCGACGATCAGGGGCACCGGCCGTGCCACAGCGGTACGGCCGGTGCCCGGGGCCGCCCGATCGGAGCCGTCGAAGGAACACCCGAGCTGATCCGCGAGCCGATCCTCGCCGTCCGGGTTTGCAACCAACGCCGCCGTACACAATCCGACTCTCCAGCCTGACCTGCTGGGCCACCTCGTCCGGCTTGCGCATCAGCAGGTAGCGCATATGACTTAAACGAGGGATTTGGCAGCGCTACCGGCAGTCACGGGGCCTGGGTGAAGCGGGAGAGGCAGCAAAGAGGCAGCGAGACGATCAGCAACGGCCGCCTATAGGTCGACGGAGGCAGCGAGGAGGTAGCGAGAGCAGCGGCAACGGCTTAAGCCAGGCGTCGTCCGACCGCGCATGCAGTGCATATCGACAGTCCCTTACGACCAAACGCAGCCGTTGGTGCGCCCTACCCGGCTCCTCCGGGCGGGGGTCGACGCTGCGTCTCGCCCCTGGTCGCTCTGCTGCAAGCAACTCACGCCGGCCGCACCCCACCGCTTCCGACTGGTGCAGCCCGCTTGACCTCGGACGAAACCGCACCAGGATCAACCGCCGCGAGTTCGGGACGAAAGGGTCAGGTCAGTCCAGGCAATGGTCGCCAGATCTCGTCGCTCAACTTGCCCGGACCAATTCAGACCTCGTCATCAACGCGTGGCGCGTTTTTGTAGACCGCGTAGGCGAACCAGGCGGCATCGCGGGCAACCATGGGGCTCTCGCTGGAGATCTTGGTGAATCCCTCCGAGCACTCACCAGTGGTAGCGGAGACGACGAAACAGGTGACGTTCGGCCAGCCCGCTTTAATACAAAAAACGCCTATGTCCTCCAAAATCGCGCCGGTGGCCAGCGGCGCGAGGCCGGGCTGCAACTTCTCGGCGAAGACTGCGTACGTAATCGGCTGGTCGCCCTTAGCTGCGATCTCCTGCAGGACACGCAAGCCGTTGACCATGCGGCGCGAGCGGGCCTCGTCAAAGCCGGCCCGCTTCACATACTCACTCAGTACGGGGTGCATCGTTTCCTCCAACCCGGCGCGAGAATTATGCTCCGGCAACGGGGCCACGTCGACCAACGGTTCCAGGCGGCAAGGTTGTCTCGATCAAGAATGACAGCTCTCTCGCTCCGTCCAGTCCGACCTCGGCTGGTCGGAACGGCGTCGGCGATCAGTCGGGTGCCCGTTACGGGCGAGCGCAGGTCGTGGCGACAGCAACCGAGGCGCGTTGCACCAGCCACAGACGGGACTCCGCCGTCACGACAGCCGAGGCGACACGGCCATGGCCACCGCTTGGTATGTGCCTCTTAATCCGCCGGTCCGGGGCGCTGCAAGCGCTGCCGCATCAGAGCACAGTGTGCACCAGTCGGCAGGGATGGTTTCGTGCCACTCCATGGAAGACGGTGGCTTGGCTTCGGCGACCAGCTGCGGCTTGCGGGCGAAGCAACGCATGGTCCAGCGGTCCTGCGCCGGCGGCCAGCCGCTGAGCGTGATCTGAACGGCCGTGCTGTCGTCGCTCCACCACATGTCCGCCGGCCTGGTTGCTTCAGGCGCAGGTGGCGCGTTGCAGCCAATAGCTACGACGTCCGCAGGCCGCCTACGGCAAGGGTCGCGGCGTGCTCGACGATGTTGATGCCGCTGCTCTCGCCCGTGTTCCCGCTCGTGAGCACCGCGACCAGCCAGTCGTGGCCGGGCTCCACGATCCGGCCGATGCTGTTGGTGACCCACAGCCCGTCGTCGCGGGAATCGCCCATCCAGCCGTTCTTCACGTACACGCCGCTGGCCTGCGCCGATGCCCCGGCCGGCACGCCCCAGTCCTGATCGTCCTGGACCTGGCTCATCAGGTTCAGCACGTAGCCACGACTGGTGGCGTTGAGCGGGCCGCTGGCGTTGGTCAGCGTCTGCAGGAGGCGAAGCTGGTCGTTGGCGGTGGTGGTCGTGGTACCCCAGGAGCCGCCGTCGGCAGGGATGGTCTCGGTCAACCCGAGCGTGCGGTTGGCCGCGGCCAGCCCGGAGGCGCCGCCGATCTCCTTCCAGAGGCTTGTCGCTGCGTCGTTGTCACTCTTGGTGATCATGTCGAATGCGAGGTTTCGTTCGTTCGTGGTGAGGCCCTGCGCCGGCTGCCGCTCGAGCAGCAGGGCAGCGAGGATGTCTACTTTGACGATGCTGGCCGTGTGGAACCCGGCGTCCGCGTTCACCGACAGTTGCTCGCCGGTCGTGAGGTCCAGCACGGCGACCGCACTCCGGTCGCCCTGACCCTTGAGGTAGGCCTGGACCGAGGCGGCGACCGCAGCGCTTGCGTCGCCCGGATCGACCTTCCCGGGCCGCGGCCCGGCCGGCGGTGTCGGATCCGCCGGCGCCGGATCGGACGGTGCGGCCGTCAGCGACGGCTCGCTCGGTGCGGCGGTTGTGGTGTTGGAGTGGCCGGCGCGGACACCCACCAACACGGAGAGGGCGCAGCAGAGGGCGACGGCCAGCGCCACCGCGAGGTAGCGGGCAACCCTCCGGCCACGCGGCGCGACGTCGTCCATGTGGGCAAATATCCAGGTCACCCTCGAAGCAGCCTGGACGCCAGCTGTGAAAACCCTGGGTGTGAGGGCTGCCACTCCGTCCGCTACCAACCCAGGCATGCCGAGCGGGCCGGGGCCAGGGCGACAAGGTCGTCCAGCAGGGCCCTCCACCTTGTCACCCTGGCCCTGGCCCGCTCCACCCGCTTGAGCCCGCAGGGCGGGTTCTAGACGAGAGCAGGGGCTGCGGCTGTGGGAGCCGGCCGAAGGCGATCTTGCCCGGAGCTATTGCCGCCACGGGAGTCCCTACTGTGCGGTTGCAAGGTGGCTGGCGGTAATCATTGGGCCGGGGATGACACAAGCCAGGGTGAGGGTTCGTCAACCAGGCAGGGGTTTTGGATGGGTCCACCGGCGGGACGCGATGAGGATTGGTTTACGAGGGTCTATAGGGCCGAATACGGACACGTTGTGAGGTACGGCCAGCGTCGGCTTGCCGATCTGGATGCAGCGGCTGAGCTCGCTCAGGACGTGTTCGTCATCGCCTGGCGGCGTCGCCGGGAGGTCCCGAACCGCAGCCTGCCCTGGCTGTACGGGGTGGCCCGGCGTCTGCTTGCGAACCAATGGCGGGCTCGCAGGGCCGCGCCGGATGTACTGCCGATTACCGACGCTGGCCACATCCAACAGCCGGGTTTGCCCGGCGCCGACGCGACCGTGGGCGTCGCCGATCTCCAAGCCGCCCTAGCCACCCTCGCCGACCTCGATCAGGAAATCCTCCGGTTGGTCGGTTGGGAGGAGTTGACGGTCTCCGAGGCCGCTCAGGTCCTCGGCTGTACCCGCACCACGGCCGCAGTGCGCCTGCACCGGGCTCGCAGACGCCTTTACGACGCCATGTCGCACCGAGCTTTACCGCCGGCACAGCAGCCGGTGTTGGCCAGTCCTCGAAAGGTTATGTGATGTTCGGAGAAGAGCGAACGCGCACCCTCCTTAAGCGCATTGACCCGGCCCGGCACAACACCATTGCACCGCCCCGGCTGTCGGCACGCGACCTGATCAACCGCGCGGAGGCAATCACCGAGCCGGTCGCTTATCGCCGTCAGGCACGCCCCATCCGCAGGCTGGTTCTGACGGCCGGGGCGGTGGCGATAGCGGTCGGCGCCGCAGCAATCGCCCAAACGTTCGGCCCGTCCAACCCGGACACCTCGGAGATCACCGGCCCCACCGGGGCGGATCCAGGGGTGGTGCTCGTGCCGGTGGCGTACGGCTCTGGCACCCGTGATGCTGGGAGCCAGCTGCGTGCGATGGCGAATAGGCTCGCCGGCACGGAGTACGACAATCGCGCCGGCCGGTACATGTACCACCACATGAAGACGTGGGGCGACCCAGTGATGACGTCTGCCGACGGTCGCCACCACGTCGCTTTCGCGGACGAGAGAAAGGTCTGGCAGGCGCCCGACGGGACCGGTAGCCAGGTTACGACTCAGCTTGAGCCCCAGTATCCGGACCAGGAGTCGCGGGACTACTGGCAGCGCAACCTCAAGCCCAAGGCTGACGCGTCCGCCACCCCCGCGCCTGACATCATGCCGCTGCCACCGATGGACCTCGCGCCATTGCCGTCGGGTCGGGCACAGCTGAACGACCTGCTCAAGATCAGGTTCGGCGGCGGCGCCGTCAGCAAGCAAGTCAGCACCGTGTACGGGCGGTACGTCGTCCCGCGTCAGACACGCGCTGAGATCCTGCGCGTCCTTGCCGACGTGCCCGGGTTCCTGTGGCGCGGACAGGTAACCGATCGGGCGGGCCGGAAGGGTCTAGCCATCACCTTTGACGACCGCGAGCACAACCAACAGTCCCTCCTAATCTTTGACCCCAACACCGGAGAACTGCTCGCCCACGAGCTACTGACCCTCTCCCCGGTACGGATCAGCGCGTACCGGGTGATCCTCGGCACTGCCTGGACCGATCGGCTCAACTGAATTGCCGGCGCCGGGGCCACTCCTGCGGGGCTGCCCGGCTCGCAGTCACCTCGGAGGCGGTGGGCCGGCACTCGGCTGCGGCAACGGTGGCCTCGACTGGGCCGATGTTCGGCCCCTCATCGACGCCGCGCTCGCCGGCCTGCCCGACGTGTGTGTCCTCCTGTATCCGCCGGCCTGAGGTCGGGGCTCGCCCCCGACGAGGGGACTTCACGGGCAACCTGGGTCGCGACGACGAGAAGCGGGGCCGGTCCGATCGGACCGGCCCCGCTCACGTGGCGAACCTCTTGATCAGCGCCGGCGTTCGACCACCGTCAGGGTGAAGTCGTCGTACGACGGCGCGTGGGTCTTGTCGCCGCCGTAGACCGCCCGGACCTTGTGGGTGCCGGGCCTGGGCAGCCTGTCGACCTCGCAGGTGGCGACGCCCTTCTTCAGCTTGGCCTCGCACAGCACGTCCTCACCGATGAGGAACTGCACGGGACCCGTCGCCGAGCTGGGCTTGACCGTGGCGGTCAGCTTCAGGGTCTTGCGCCAGGTCGCCGTCACGTCGTCGGCGCGCACCGACGTCGGGATGCGTACCTCGGTGGGGGTCTTCGTCACGGTGACCACGCGGCTGGCGACCGCCTGGTTGCCGTTGGTGTCGGAGACCAGGTAGGTGAGCGCGTAGCTGGCCGGGGTGTTGGTGTCGACGGTGCCGACCACCTGGATCCGGTCGGTGATGTTGCCGTTGGTGTTGTCCACCGCGGTGACCCCGGCGAGCGGGTCGAAGGGCTCGCCCTGCTTGACGGTGGTCGAGACCGGGACGGTCAGCACCGGCGGGGTGACGTCCGTGCCCGCTGCGGTGGCGATGAAGACGCCGCCGAACTGGTCCGCCGAGCCGACCTGCTCACCGTCGCCGGTGCTGCTGGTGCTGGTCCAGGCGTAGAGCTCGCCCTCGGTCAGGCCCTTCCACTCGACGCTGGCCGGCCAGCCGGACTTCGCGGTGGCCGCCCCGATGACGGTGTCGGTGGGGGTGACGACGACCAGGCTGTCCGTGCCGAAGCTGGTGGTCCGGCTGGACAGGTCGATCGGCAGCACCATGTTGTCCTCGGCGCCGTTGTAGCGCTTGCGGTCGTCGTACTCGGTGGCGCCGAAGTTGTTGAGCATCGGCGAGTAGGTGTCGATGCTCATCTCGGAGCGGTCGACGTCGATCTGCAGCAGCCGCAGGAAGCTGGCGCCGAACTGGAGCAGGTCGTCCTTCTTGTGGTCGACGGTGCCGTCGCCGTTGAGGTCGAGGTTGCCTGCGGCGTCGACCTTCTCCGGCCACAGCTCGCCCGCGGTCATCTTGTAGAACTGGTAGTCCGCGAGCAGCTCGACCACGTCGTGCGCCACCGTCACGCCGACCCCGGTCTTGAGGTTGGTGCCGACGCCGTGCTCGTGGCCGGCGAGGACCAGGAACACGTTCGGGTTGGACTGGACGATGCTCGAGAAGGCCCGGGAGCCGTCGGTGGAGAAGTTGGCGCCGCGGCCGTCCGGCGTCGTGGACGGGGCCAGGTAGGCGTGGGTCAGCAGGATGCCGTTGCGGTCGTGGTAGCGCTCGAACACCGAGCTGGCCCAGTCGGCCTCGGCCTGCGTGACGCCGTAGGACAGGCCGACCGCCACGAAGTCGAGCCCGCCGGCGGAGAAGAGGACATAGTTGTTCTGGTTGTCCTTGCCCCGGGTGACCGTGTTGCCCGCCGCGTCGGTGGTCTCGTCCCACGCGTGGTAGGAGGCCTTGGACACGGTTGGCCACTTCTGCGAGCCGTCGTAGTAGCGGTCCGGGCCGTAGTACTGGTTGAAGCGCGACGTCGGGCCGGTCTCGTTGCCGCCCTGGTTGTCGTGGTTGCCCGCGACGACCTGGTTGACCAGGCCGGCGTCGTCCAGCGTCCGCTGCGCTTGCGAGGTGAACTGGAACTCGCGGGTCACCTGCTCGTCCAGGCCCGGGTAGAGCAGGTTGCCGGCAGAGTCCTTGGCGAGCGGGTTGGAGTGGTCGTTCTCGATGACGTCACCGGTGTGCGCGGTGTAGGCGATCTTCTTGCCGCCGGCGTTCTGGGCCAGCCACTGGGTAGTGTCCCTATAGGACTTTTGCCAGAGTGCCCGCTCCTCCATGGTCATCTTGTCGGTCGGCTCGTCGACGCCGTCGAAGTCGTCGTACGTGCCGCCGGCCGCGCCCTCGGCGAGGTACTGGGTGTCGGTGAAGTGGGCCAGCGAGAAGTCGTCCTTCGCCGGGTCGTCGAAGTGGTCCCGGTTGGCCGGGTCGTTGGCGGAGCCGTCGCGCGGCGCGAGGTCGTCGGCGAACGGGTCCTCGCCGACCACCAGGACGTGGACGGTGCCGTTGTCGACCAGCTCGGGCCGGACGGCGGCCTTCAGCGTGGTGTCGCCTTCGGCCTGGCCGCGCGCGGTGGCGAGTTCGGTCCACGCCCCCGTGGTGGTGTTCCAGGCGTGCAGGGAGACCGCCCGCTCGGGGTCGACCACGCCGCTGAACAGGATCTGGCGACGCTCGGCCGACGCCGGCACCTGCACGTCGTAGCGCTGGAACGGGATGTTGCCCGTGGACGGGCTGTTCGCCAGGTTGCCGTCGGGGCGCGGGCTCGCGCCGATCTGGCCGCCCTCGGTGTATGAGAAGTCCAGCGTGGACGGCATCACCGGGACGACACCCTGGAAGCCGCCCACCGGCACGCTCGGGGTGGCCTGTTTGAAGGTGGTGGTGACGTCACCGCCGTCGGGGTTGTGGGCGATCGCCGAGAGGGTGACCCGGCCCTTGCCCTGGCCGACGTCGGTGCCGCCGCCGGTCGGGATGGCGTCGGAGGTGAAGGTGACGGTCTTGCCGACGGCCTTGCCGAACACGTCGGTCGCCGAGATCGCCAGGGTGTGGGTGCCGGACTTCAGGCCGGCGCCGATCTCCTGGCCGACCTGGACGGGCTGGCCGTCGAGCAGGTAGCGCCAGCCGGTGGCGTTGCCCTGGTTGGCGACGCTCACCTGCAGCTCGGTCGGGCGGCTGAGGTGGGCGCCCTCGGCCGGTACGGTCGCGGTGACCGCGACGCCCGCGTCCCGCACGTCGCCGAGCGCGGCGACGTTGAGGGCCTGCACCTCGTCCAGGGTGAGCACTCGGGAGAAGATGCGGGCGTTGCGCACCGTGGCCGGCGCCCAGAACTGGTTGACCGCGTCGGCGCCCACGTAGAAGGAGTTGCGGGCGGCGCCACCCGGCAGCCCGAGCGGGGCGGGCGCGACGACCGAGGCGGCCAGCACGCCGTCGACGTACAGGCGGGCGGTGGCGCCGTCCCACGTGCCGAGGGCGTGGTACCAGCGGCCGGAGGAGATCGGGACCTGGGCGTTGCGGTAGGCGCCGTTGGCGTACACGGCGAAGGTCAGCTTGTCGCCGTAGACGACGATCGAGTAGCCGCCGGTCTCCTTCTCCGAGCAGACCGAGTGCTCGCCGGAGTTGGGCAGGGTGCCGTTGTCCTTGAAGGTGCACTCGATCGAGACCTGGTTGCGGATCTTCGCCCACTGCGCGTCGCCCATCGCGTAGGCGTACGCGTCGTTGGCGCCGTCGAAGGAGGCGACCGGCACCTTCACCGCGGCGTCCTGGGCGATCACCGGCTCGCCGACGGTGGTGACGGCGAGGTTCTGCGCGTGGTCCTTCGGGGTGCTGTCGTCGAAGTCCACGTCGAGGACGTCGGCGACCGGCACCGGCGGCTTGAGCCCGTACGCCGACGCCAGCTCGGCCGCCTGGGCCGCGTCCAGCGGCCGGCTCCAGACCTTGCTGGCCGCGAAGGAGGCCGGCGGGGCGACCTGCCCGATGCCGGTGGGGGCCGCGTCGGCGCCGATGACGAACCGGCGGGCGGTCGCGGCCGGCAGCGTGAGCGCGCCGGTGGCGGCGGTGGAGCCGGCCAGCTGCCCGTTGAGGTAGAGGCGCAGGGTCTGCCCGTCCCAGACGGAGACGGCGTGGTACCAGCGGTTGCCGGTGATCGGGGTCAGCACCGACTTGTAGCCGCCGCCGATGTGCGCCATCGTGCCGAGGTTGCCGGCGTTGACGTAGACCGAGAAGCCGCCGCCCTCCTTGTCGGAGCAGAGGTCCTTCTCGCCGCTCACCGGCATGGTGGTGTCGACCCGGAAGACGCACTCGATGGCGAAGCCGGCGGAGAACCGGCTCCACTGGTCGGCGAAGTCGAAGGAGACCGCGTCGTCGAGCCGTCCACCGTGAGGATGTCGTGACCGATCGCCGGCTCGGTGGCGTAGCCGGGGGTGCCCCAGGTGGTGGGGGCGAGGCCCTGGGCCCGGTCGGTGGCGGTGCCGCCGGTGAAGGCGACGTCGAGCACGTCCGCGGCCGGAACAGCCACGGCCACCGGGTTGACGCTGCCCAGGGTCGGCGCGTCCTGGGCGGGCAGCAGCAGCGCGCCGCCGGCCACCACGAGCCCGAGGGTGGTCGCGCCGAGGCGGCGCCACCCTCGGGCGATCGGATGGAGTCGTGTCCTCACGACATCTCCTTCTGGTTGGGGGTTCTTCTGGTGTGGGGGTGGTCGGTGGTCGGGGATCCGCGACAGCGGGTCAGGTCCCGGGCAGGCCGGCGACGGCGGCGGCGGAGATGCCGACGCCGATGAGGGTGATTCCGCAGGCGGCCAGCACGGGGGCCACCCGCGCGGCCAGCCGTACGAGGGCGCGGGACGAGGCGGCGCGTGCCACGAGGGAGCGGCCGGTGAGGGCCAGCAGTCCGACGGTGAAGAGCACGGCGGCGAGCCCGAGGCCGAAGCAGACCACGAGAAGCAGGGCGATCCCGGCCCGGCCGGCGAAGATGCCGGTCACCAGCACGAGGAAGGCCGCCGGGGACGGCGTCAGACCGCCGGACACCCCCAACAGGAGCAGACCCGGCCGGGAGGTGTGGCCGTGGTCGTGGGTGTGGCCGTGACCATGGCCGTGGCCGTGGCTGTGGTCGTGCGCATGGTGATGGCCGTGCCGACGCAGGTGGCGGCGCAGCAGCCAGAGCCCGACGGCGACGACGGTCAGGCCGGCCACCAGTTGCAGTCCGGTGGTGAGTCGTTCGAGGCTGACCAGGTCGGAGAGGGAGAAGAAGGTCCAGGCCACCGCGATGACCAGCACCGAGACGGTGTGCATCGCGGCCACCGAGAATCCCAGCCAGGCCGCGTCGCGGACCCGACCGCGGGAGCCGATCAGGTACGCCGCCGCGAGGCTCTTGCCGTGCCCGGGCGCGAGCCCGTGCGCGGCCCCGGCCAGGAAGGCGATCACCAGCGCCACCGGCACGAAACCCGGCGACTGCACGATCTCGATCAGCTGATCGCCGATCCTTGCCGCCCCGAAGAGATCGCCGTTGAGCAGGCGGGCGAGGGGGTCGCCGACGAGCGCGGTGCCGAGGCTGACGGTGGCGTCCACGGTTCAGGCCGCTCGTCGGCGTCGGCGGTAGAAGAAGATCCCGGCCGCGGCGGCGGCCAGCATGACGCCCCCGATGACCAGGAGTTGCCGGGCGCTGCGGTCCGACGACACCGCGGCGACCGTCCGGGTCGACGCGGCACGGGAACCGGGGTCCGGGCCGGCGGTGATGCTCCAGTCGGCCGACTCGTGTGTGGCGTCGTACACCGCCTTCTGCCCGTCGGGGCCTCTGGCGAGCGTCCGGTAGGCCTCATGCAGGTCGGTGAGCATCCGCGAGGTCACGGTCACTCGGCTCACCGGCGCGGGGCAGGTGAACAGCACCTCGGCGCCGTCGGCCGCCAGGTCGCCGGCGACGCTGACCTCGCCCGCGCAGGACCGCCCGTCCTGGGTCGCGGTGATCCGCTCGGTCAGGTACCGGGCGAACTCGGGCGCCTTGGCCATCGCCTCGGCGTCGGAGTCCTCGTAGCTGACCGCGCCGTCCAGCATCACCCGGTCCTTCGGGAGCACGCCGAGGTCGATGCCGAGCAGGGTCAGATCATCGGTTCCGCCGACCAGCCAGCGGACCCGCACGGCGTGCTCGCCCTGGCCCGCGACCTCAATCTGCTGTGGAGCGCCGAAGGGGTGCGCCGAGGCCGGATCCGGCACGAGCACCCCGATCAGGGCCAGCGCGAGCACGCCCCAGGAGCAACGCCGGACGCGGCGCGGGGCACGGCGTGGGGAGGACACGGTGGACTCGCAATTCGCTCGGGGACCAGGCGCGATCCCCGTGATCGTTTCGGCTCCAGGTG
Source organism: Micromonospora sp. NPDC051006 (assembly GCF_044456245.1). Classification (NCBI taxonomy): domain Bacteria; kingdom Bacillati; phylum Actinomycetota; class Actinomycetes; order Micromonosporales; family Micromonosporaceae; genus Micromonospora; species Micromonospora sp. NPDC051006. Next base: position 227,762 of record NZ_JBITFP010000003.1, on the reverse strand, counting down.
ACCGGCGAGGTCACGGAAACTGAGCGAACGTTGACGTCGAGATTGCCGGACCTCGAAGAGTGGGTGCGCGGTGAGTCCGAAGACGAGGGTGCGGACCGTCGCGTCCGCACCCTCGTCACCCGTGTCCGCCGAGGAGCCGTTAGGCCGTCGCGCAGATGGCGTACGCGGTGTTCGACCAGTTGCCGGCGAACGCGTCCTCCTCGTACGCGCCGGCGGTGGCCGAGGTGGGCGCGATGGCCGGGCCGCCGTTGGGGCGGAAGTCGTCCACGACCGCCTCGCCGGTGACGCCGTTCAGCTCGTACCCGGCGCCGGTGAGCACCTTCCCGGCGGGGCAGGTCGCGGTGACGCTGCGGAAGTCGGTGGAGTTGCTGACACTCGTCACCGAGGTGCGGACCAGTCCGGCGAGCGGGTTGGCGCAGATCGCGTACGCCGTGGCGGACCAGTTGCCGGCGAAGGCGTCCGCCTCGTACGCCCCGACGGTGACGGCGCTCGGCGCGGCGGCCACGCCGCCGTTGGGCCGGAAGTCGTCCACGACCGCCTCGCCGGTGACGCCGTTGAGCTCGTAGCCCGTGCCGGTCAGCACCTTCCCGACCGGGCAGGTCGCGGTGACGCTGCGGAAGTCGGCGGAGCTGCTGACGCTGGTCGCGGCGACCCGCACCAGGCCGGCGACCGGGTTGGCGCAGACCGCGTACGCGGTGACGGACCAGTTGCCGGCGAAGACCTCGGCCTCGTACGCCCCGACGGTGACGGCGGTCGGGGCGGTGGCCGGGCCGCCGTTTGGTCGGAAGTCGTCGACGACCGCTTCGCCGGTCGCCCCGTTGAGTTCGTAGCCGGCGCCGGTCAGCACCTTGCCGACGGGACAGGTCGCGGTGACGCTGCGGAAGTCGGTGGAGTTGCTGACGCTGGTCACGGCGACCCGGACCAGGCCGGGGACGGCGGCCGACGCCGGGGCGGCGGGGGCGACCACGACTGCGCCGGTGACGGCGAGGCCGACCATGAGGCTGAGCGCGCGGGGACCGAACCGGCGGGAGGCGTTTCGAGCTGACATGTGTGCTCTCCTGTCTGCCGCGCCGCGGCGTGATCGGATGACCGCCGCGGCGCTTCGTCGTTGACGCGCTCACGCTAGGTAGTCAAGCGACCAGGCATTATCTCCAAACCGACTACGTCAGGTAATCGACTGACGCCGTCGGAGTCGGCGGATCCTTGCGTTGCCGTGCCATGCTCTGCGCGGCGATCCCCGGCAGATTTGAGGTGTGGGCGTGGAGCTTCGGAAGAGTCGACGCCTGCTGGTGCTCGGCCTCGTGTTCCTGGCGTTCGGCGCCGCCGTGCTGCTCTGCGGCGCGGCCGGCGGTTCGCCGCCCTCCGTCGGAGCGTGGATCCTCGGCGGTCTCGCGCTGGTGATCGGTGGCGCGCTGGTCGTCAGCGAGCTCAAGCCGTTCACGTTCCAGATCGGAGCCGATGGGCTGACGCTGCGGACGGCCGGGCTCAACCGGTTGATGCCGTGGTCCGAGATCGACGCGATCATCCTCGATCAACCAGTGCCGACGGTGGGCGGCAGCACATCGAAGTCCCCGACCCTGCTGCTGGTGCCGGCCGACGGGTCGACGATCGGTCGCCCCCTCGACGGTCAGAGCGCGGTCGACGGCCGGGCCGGCCTGGTCCTCCTCGACCTCGACGACGTACGCCAGAAAACGGACGAGGTGGCCGCGGCCCTCGCCCGCTTCGGCGGCGACCGCTTCACCGATGCCCGGCAGCTGCGCCGGCAGCGGTTCGACGCACCGGACTTCGCCGTGGGGCTACGGGGGTATGACCCGGTCCCGGTGGATGCCCTGATCCGGCGCGGCCAGGACGCGCTGATGTCGGAGAGCGTGATTCAGCGCTACCAGATAAAGGCGGAGTTCGAGCGGGCGCGCGCCGGGCTGGTCATCGCGATGCGCGGATACGACGTCCGGCAGGTCGACGCGTTCCTGGACGAGCTGTCAGCCGCGCTGGCCCGGTGGGGTGACGAGGGCGCCGAGCCTGAGCAGACACGGCACTAGGGCGCGTTTCATAAGTCGGGGTGTGCCGGGCGAGGTCACGGCGTGGCGGTGATCGATAACTGAAGAGGTCTCCGGTACTTGGTACAACGACCAAGAAGCACCATGCACCGGAGACCTCGTGGCCACCCTAGCGGTGACGAGGCGGCACGATCTGACCGACGCGCAATGGGCGGCGCTCGCCCCGTTGCTGCCTGTGCGCTCGACCAGGGGACGTCCGCCGAAGTGGACAAGACGGCAGCTCATCGACGGGATCCGCTGGCGGATTCGGATCGGATCGCCATGGCGAGACGTCCCGGCCGAGTACGCGCCCTGGCCCACCATCTACGGCCTGTTCCGCCGCTGGCAACGCGACGGAACCTGGGAGAAGATCCTGGCCGCGTTGCAGGCCGTGGCGGACGCGGCCGGTCGCATCGACTGGAACGTCAGCATCGACTCGACGACCAGCCGCGCCCATCAGCACGCCGCTGGCGCCCGCCACGACGGGCACCTGCAGAAAGAACCACCCGGCGGCGTACACGACGAACCCGCCGATCACGCCTTGGGTCGTTCCCGAGGCGGGCTGACCACCAAGACCCACCTCGCCTGCGAGCAAGGCCAGAAAGTCCTGGCCCTGACCTTGACCGCAGGCCAACGCGGGGACAGCCCACAGTTCATCCCCGTCCTGCGCAAGATCCGCATCGCCCGGATCGGCGGTGGGCATCCCCGCACCCGCCCGGACCTGGTCCTGGCCGACAAGGCCTACACCTCGAAAGGCAACCGGGGCCATCCACGTTCCCGCGGTATCAAAGCCTGTATCCCGAGCAAAACCGACCAGGACGCCCACCGCAAAGCCCGAGGATCAAAGGGTGGCCGCCCGCCCGGGTTCGACCCGGCCATCTACCGGCAACGCCACGCCGTCGAGTGCGGCATCAACCGCCTCAAACGCCAGCGCGGCGTCGCCACCCGTTACGACAAGCTGGCCGTCCGCTTCCAGGCCGTCCTGACCATCGCCATCATCAACGAGTGGCTCTGACGGGATTATGAAACGCTCCCTAGCCGCGCCGGACAGGGAGCCGACCGGCGCGGCCGGCTCCCCGTCGTAGGTCAGCTCAGGCCGGTTCCGGGCCCTCGTTGACCCGGCGGACGTCGACCTCGACGTCGATGCCGTCGGCGATGAAGAGCTCGGCGAAGCGCCTGCCCCACTCCACCGCCTCTTCCTTGGACCGCACCTCCATCAGCGCGAACCCGGCGATGAGCTCCTTGGTCTCGGTGAACGGGCCGTCGATGATGGTGGTCTTGCCCTTCTCGGCGGTGATCCGGGCCGACTCCTTGCTGCTCTTCTCCAGGCCCTCGCCCGAGAGCAGCACACCGGCCTGGATCGCCTCCCCCATGAAGGCGCCCAGCCGCTCCAGGAACTGCGGGCTGGGGTCGAAGGCGCCGGGCTGGTTCTCGTCGAGCTTGTGCATGAGCATGTAGCGCATCTCAGGGTTCCTTCCAGGAAGTTTGCTGTCTCTCACTGACGCGTCGGGCGGGTCGGCCGGGATCCGACATCCGCTCTCAAGATTTTTTCTGGCCGCAGTCGGCGGCCCGGTCGAGTAGCAGTGCCCGCACCCGCGCGTTGTCGACGAGCGACGCCGCGCGCTCGAATTCCTGCCGGGCCTCGTCGTGCCGGCCGAGCTTGGCGAGCAGGTCGCCGAGCACGCCGGGCAGCAGGTAATATTGCGCGAGCGCCGGCTCGTCGGCCAGCGCCCGGGCCGCCGCCAGACCGGCGGCGGGCCCTTCGGCCTGGGCGATCGCGACGGCCCGGTTCAACTCCACGACGGGCGAGGGCACGAGCCGGGCCAGCTCCGCGTAGAGCGCGGCGATCCGCGCCCAGTCGGTCTCCTCGGGGGTACGCGCCCGCGCGTGACAGGCCGCGATCTCGGCCTGCACGGCGTACGGGCCGGGGTGGTCGGTGCGGGCCCGGTCGAGCGCGGCGAGCCCGCGGCGGATGAGCAACTGGTCCCAGCGGCGGCGGTCCTGGTCGTTGAGCAGGATGGGCTCGCCGTCGGGGGCGGTGCGGGCGTGGGTACGGGAGGCCTGGATCTCCAGCAGCGCGGCCAGGCCGTGCACCTCGGGCTCGCCGGGCATCAGCGCCTGCAACTGCCGGGCCAGGCGCAGCGCCTCCTGGCACAGGGCGGGGCGCATCAGGTCGTCGCCGGCGGTGGCCGCGTACCCCTCGTTGAAGATCAGGTAGACGACCTCCAGCACCGAGTCGAGGCGTTCGGCACGGTCGGCGGGCCCGGGGACCTCGAAGGGCACCCAGGCGGCGGCGAGGGTCTGCTTGGCGCGGGTGATCCGCTGGCCGACGGTGGGTTCGGTGGTGAGGAAGGCGCGGGCTATCTCGCCGGTGGTCAAGCCGCCGATCAGCCGCAGGGTGAGCGCGGCCCGCGCGATCGGGGAGAGCACCGGGTGGCAGGCGACGAAGATCAACCGGAGCAGGTCGTCCTCGATGCGGTCCTCGACGGCGGCGTCGAAGTCGGGGGTCACCTGCTCGTCGAGGTCGCGGCCGAGCTCGGCGAGCGTACGCTCGCGGGTCTGCCGGCGGCGCAGCGCGTCGATGGCCCGCCGCTTGCCGACGGTCGTCAGCCACGCGCCGGGGTTGGCCGGTACGCCGTCGCGCGGCCACTGTTCGAGGGCGGCGACCAGCGCGTCCTGGGCCAACTCCTCGGCCAGGCCGACGTCGCGCACGATCCCGGCGATGCCGGCGACGACGCGCCCGGCCTCCATCCGCCACACCGTCTCGACGGTGCGCCGTACCTCTGACTCCCCCACCGGCACATGACAGCATCCCCGGTCTGACGTTCGCCACCGACCCCCGGTGAATTCGCAGTTCAGAGGTGGCACAGCCCGCCAGGGACCGGTTCCCGGCCGGTCAGGGCTTGCGACCGACGCCGCCGTAGCCGTCGACGTCGGCGGGGGTGCCCTGCCCGGGTCGCCAGTGCGTGAACGGCACCAGGCCGGGCTCGACCAGCTCCAGGCCGTCGAAGAAACGGGCGATCCGCTCGGGGCTGCGCAGGTGGTAGGGCACCGCGCCGCTCTCGTTGTACTGCCGGTGGGACTCGACGACCGCCGCGCTGGTGTCGGTGCCGTCGGAGAGCGCCAGGTAGCTGCCCGAGGGGACCGCGGCGAGCAGCTCCCGGATGACGTCGGCCACCTCGTCGTCGTCGGCGATGTGCCCCATCACGCCGAAGAGCAGGACCGCGACGGGCTGCGTGAAGTCGAGGTGCTCCGCGGCCTGGCGCAGCACCGCGTCGGGGTCGCGCAGGTCGGAGTGCAGGTATCGGGTCAGCCCCTCGGGCGTGCCGGCCAGCAGCGCGCGGGCGTGGGCGAGCACCATCGGGTCGTTGTCGACGTAGACGACGCGGCTGTCGGGCCGGACCCGCTGGGCCACCTCGTGGGTGTTGTCGGCGGTGGGCAGGCCCGTGCCGATGTCGAGGAACTGCCGGATGCCGGCCTCGCCGGCGAGGAAGCCGACGGCGCGGGAGAGGAACGCCCGTGACTCACGAGCGGTCTCGATCATCGCGGGGAAGATCGCTCGTACCTGCTCGCCGGCCGCCCGGTCGGCCTCGAAGTTGTCCTTCCCGCCCAGCCAGTAGTTCCAGATCCGGGCCGAGTGCGGCACGCTCGCGTCGATCTTCGGCATCTGCTCGGTCACGGAGAACGGGGCGTTGTCTGCCACGGTGCTGCCTTCCGGATCGTCACTGTGCACAGGGGACAGATCATGCTCGCACGCCCCGGGCGATCACGGGTGCCGCGTCAGGGGCTCAGGCGGTGTCGGCGCTCATCGTGGGCCGGACGTCCAACTTCGCTCTCGCGCAGCTCCCGCGCCTCCTGGCCGAGTTCAAAGGCGATCCAGGTGGCCTCGTACGCCTCGGCTGCCCCCGGCTCGCCCATCCGGCGGTCGCGCAGGTCGTTCCAGTCGATCCGATCACTCACCGCTTCCCCCTCTGCACCGCGCGCCTCCTTGGCGCTTACCCGACATTCGGGAAACTCGATCAACTACACGTAGAGTCATGAGATCGACCACTACCGTAGTGGGGACGCGGCGGATGGGAGCGTGAGTACGGGTTGTTGCGCATCAGCGTGCTCGGCCCCGTCCGGGTGCAGGTCGACGACCGGCCGGTGCGGCTCGGCCCGAAACTGGTGGAGCTGCTGGCGATCCTGCTCGTCGAGCCGGGTACGGCGGTGCCGGCCTCGCGGGTGGTCGAGCTGATGTGGGCCGAGTCGCCTCCGCCGGGCGCCCGCACGACGTTGCGCAGTCACGTGTCGCACCTGCGCCGCGCGCTGCGGGTCGGAACGGCGGCGGACGAGCCGGCGGTGGCGACGGTCGGCGCCGGGGTGGCGTCGGCGTACCGGCTCGCGCTGCCGCCGGACGTGGTCGACGCGCACCGCTTCGTCCGATGGTGTGCGGAGGGCCGGCAACTCGTCTCGGCCGGCGAGCCGGACCTGGTCGAGCGGGGGGTTGCTCGGCTCGCGGAAGCGTTGAGCCTGTGGCGTGGTCAAGCCTTCGCCGACGTGGCCGACCGGCCGTTCGTGCTGCCGGCGGTCGCCCAACTCGAGGCGGAGCGCCGGGCGGCGCGCCGCGGCCACGCGGAGGGGCTGACCGCGCTCGGGCGGCACGCCGAGGCGATCGCGCAGCTGTCGGGCGCGGTGGTCGACGACCCGTACGACGAGGGGGTCCGGCGGCTGCTCGCGGTGGCGCTCTACGCCGAGCAGCGGGTGGACGAGGCGGCCGAGGTGTGCCGGGAGGGCCTGAACCTGCTCCGGGAACGCGGGTTGGACGCACCGGAGTTGCAGGCCCTGCAGCGCGACATCCTGCGCCGTCAGGTGCCACTGCCGCGGCTGCCGGCGGAGCACGCCAAGCCGCCACGGCCCTCGTTGCTGCCGCCGGATCCACCGCAGTTCGTCGGCCGGGTCGACGAACTCGACGCGGCCCGGCAGCTCCTGCTCGCCTGGGAGCAGAGCTGCCCCACCGTGCTGGTCAGCGGGCTGGCCGGGGTCGGCAAGACGCTCTTCGCGGTGCGCCTGGCCCACGAGGTCCGGGAGGAGTTCCCCGACGGGCAGCTCTACGTCGACATGCGCGGCTACGACCCGGTCGCGGCGCCGCTCACCGCGAGCCAGGCGCTGCGCGGTTTCCTCGACGCGCTGGCGGTCACGCCCGAGAAGATGCCGGCGACCCTGGCGGCGCAGACCGGCCTCTACCGCGCTCTGCTGGCCGGCCGACGAATCCTCGTGCTGGTCGACAACATCCGTGACGTGGCGCAGGTCCGCCCGCTGCTGCCGGGCGCGCCGGGCTGCGCCGCCATCGTGGTGAGCCGCAACCAGTTGCCCGATCTGGTGGTCGCCGAGGGTGCCCGGCCGCTGCGGTTGGGTCTGCTCAGCGGCGGTGAGTCCAGTGAGTTGATCGCGCGCCGGGTCGGGGCCGCCCGGCTTGCGGGCGAGCCGGCGGCGGTCGGGCAGATCATCGAGTCGTGCGGCCGGCTGCCGCTGGCGTTGGCCATCGTGGCCGCCCGCGCGGACACCCACCCCGAGTTCAGCCTCGACGCGCTCGCCGGGGAGTTGCGGGCCGGCGCCGGCCGGCTCGACGCGTTCGCGGTGGGCGACACCGACGTACGGGCGGTCTTCTCGTGGTCGTACCACGGGCTCACCCCGACGGCGGCCCGGCTGTTCCGGTTGCTGGCGGCGCATCCCGGCCCGGATGTCACCGTCGCCGCCGCGGCCAGTCTGGCCGCCCTGCCGGTCGACGAGGTACGGCCGGGGGTGCGGGAGTTGGCCGCGGCGCACCTGGTCGTCGAGCACGTGCCCGGCCGGTTCGCGCTGCACGATCTGCTCCGCGCCTACGGCAACGAACTGGCCGGCGCCGACGAGGTGCGAACCGCGCTGCCACGGGCGCTCGACCACTACCTGCACACCGCGCTCGCCGCCGACCGCCTGCTCTGGCCGCACCGCGATCCGCCGGACCCGCCGGTGGCCGCGCCGGGCGCGCAACCGGAGGCCTTCGGGGACCGGCCGGCGGCGCTGGCCTGGTTCACCGCCGAGCACCGGGTGCTGCTCGCCGCGTTGGATCGGGCCGCGCAGGCCGGCTTCGACGAGCGGGTCGGGCAGCTCGCCTGGGCCACCGCGAACTTCTTCGCCCGCCGGGGGCACTGGCTCGACTGGGCGTACGTCGGGGAAATGGCGGTGGCCGCGGCGCGGCGGCAGGGTGACCGCGCGGCGGAGGCGGAGGCGCACCGGATCCTGGGCGGTGCCCGGGTGCGCCTGCGGCAGTTCGACGCCGCGCAGGACGACTACCGGCAGGCGTTGGGCCTCTTCGACGACCTCGGTGACCTGGTCGGGCAGGGCTTCACCTACCGCAGCCTCGGCTGGTTGTCCGAGCAGCAGGGCGACGTCCGCGCGGCGCTGCGGCACGACCTGCGGGCGCTGGAGCTGTTCCGGCGCGCCGGTCACGAGCGCGGGGTCGCCAACACCCACAACTCGGTGGGCTGGTGTCACGCGCTGCTCGGCGAACACGAGCAGGCCATCGAACACTGCCGTCGGGCGCTGGCCCTGCTCGATCGGCTCGGCGACCCGGTCGGCATGGCGGGCACCTGGGACAGCCTCGGCTACGCGTACCGGCACGTCGACCTTCACCAGGCCCTCTCGTGCTATCAGGAGGCCCTCGGCCTCTATCGGAAACTCGGCGACCGGATGAACGAGGCGGTCACCCTGCGCCACCTCGGCGAGACCCGGCACGCCGCCGGTGACCTCGCCGCCGCCCGCAAATGCTGGCAGCAGGCGCTGGACATCTTCGTCGACCTCGACCACCCGGACGCCGAACAGGTCCGGGAACAGCTACGACAGGCGTCCGAACCGTCGACGCCCGGCTGATGCCGGCCACACCCCGGATGGCGGGGTGTGGCCGGCCTGGTCGCTACTCGACGTCGGCGGTGTCCGAGGCGGCAGCCGCGGCGTTCGCGGGCGGCGTCCACGGCAGGCACGTGCCGTAGTGCGAGTCGAAGCGCTGCTGGAACGGCACGTTCAGCGGGTGGTTGCGCAGCGCCAGGATGTTCTCGTCGTTCTGCCGCAGCGCGCGGTAGGTCAGGTTGTGGCTGCCCACGTAGAGCGTGGACTGGGCGCCACGCCGCACGATCATGAACTTCTCGTGCATGGGTACGCCGCCGGCTGCGGTGTAGCCGCACAGGTGCACCGGCATCGCCCGGGCGAGGTCCACCAGTGCCCGCATCGGGGCGCCCGCGTCGTGCGGCCGGCCCGAGGTGGCGCCGGTGACGATCCTGACCTGGCAGCCCCGACTCCGGGCGGCCTTCAGTTCCGTCACCACCGCGGCACGCTGGATCCGGAAGTTGGCCAGGTCGATGCGGGTCCCGCCGGAGCAGTTCGTCGCCTTCAGCAGGCTGACGACCGGGTCGTTGCTGGCGCCGCCCGGCTTACGCCCGGCCGCCTCCCGGCGGGGGAAGGTGTAGACGCGGTGGTCGCCGACGGCCGTCGTGCTGCCCAGGTTGGGGTTGTTCCGCCCCGAGTTGCCATAGCGCATCAGGTCGTTGAAGTAGCTCAGGTAGGCCGCGTAGAGGCCGGCGTTGCTGATGGTGATGGCGTTCTCGTACGCGCGGTAGTAATCCAGATTGGCCGACGCGACGTAGAGGACGTTGCGGGCCGTGCCGCCGCCGAGAAGTTGCACGCTGGAGATGGTCATGAACTTGTTGTGCATCAGAGGTGGGTTGGTCAGCGGCGTCGCACCGGTGCGGCTGGTCGCGCAGCCGCGGGTCGACTGCTTGTCGGGTCGCCGCTCGCCGCACTCCACCAGCGTGATGGCCGGGATCGCCTTCAGCGCGTTGTAGTGGGCGGTGCCGACCTGGCTGCCGTTGATGACGATCCGCACCCGAACGCCCCGCTCGGCGGCACCGCGCAGGGCAGTGACGATCTCCGGGCGGTTGAAGAAGTAGAGGGTGAGCGAGAGCGTCGCCCCGGTCGGCGCGGCGTTGATCAGCCGGGCCACGTGTGCCACGACTCCGCCGTGCATGTCGGCGTCGGTCTTGTTGTTGAACCAGGCGTAGTTGCGGACCTCTGAGGCGGCGATGGGCACCACCGCCGCGGCGGCGGCCGGTGCGCCAGCCTCGGTGCTGGCCGCGCTGGCCGGGGTCACCGCCATCGACAGCGACGTCACCGCGACGGCCGCCACGGCGAGGCCGCGCAGCAGCGGTGTCCTTCTCCTTCGGGCGGTGCTGTTTCCTGCCGTTCTCCCCAGCGACTCGTACTGCATCGGACAGTCCTTCCCCGTGCTCCTGGCCGGCGGCTGGCCCCCGTCAGCGTGTGGTGCCGCCACCGGTGCTCCTGATCGGGCATCGGCGCGGGCCGCACAAGCCAGCCGTCGGTCGGTGGGTGGTCGGGCGAGGTGCGTTGCGGTGCACCTTCCCGGGCTGACGTCCACGCTGCCAGGTGGCGGTGGAAGCGCTGTGGAAGGAGCGTGCAGGGACGGGTCGGCCGGCGGTCACTCGAGGCGCAGCTCGAAGTGCACGGTCCGGCCGCTCCTGCGCCGGGCGAGCCGGTGCGTCAGCGGCACCAGCACCCCGTGCAGCAGCGGGTACTTGCGGCGCAGCGCCCGCCGCGCGGTGGCGTACTCGTCACCGGTCAGTTGGCGGGCGGTGGCCCGCACGGCCGGGCCGGTGGGCGTGCCGCGCCCGGTGGCGGCGGCCACGGTGACGGCGGGGTTCCGCTGGATCCGCCGGGTCTTCCAGGCCCGCTCGTAGCTGCGCACGTAGGCGCGTTCGCCGCGGACGGCGATGCTGACCGGGGTGGCGACCGGGGTGCCGTCGCGGCGGAACGTGGTGAGCGCGATGGTCTTCTGCCGGCTGAACGGCGCCCACTGCGGCGAGCTGGCCGGCTCCACCGGGCCGAGGATCCAGCCCAGCTCGCGCCACCGCTCGACCAGGGCCACGGCGGCGAGCACCGACGAGACTCCGATGATCACCGTCTGCCCGGTGGCGCCGCCGAGGTTCCGGTCGGCGACGTGCACCACCGTGTGCGCGATGCTGCCGACCAGATATCCGGCCAGGGCCACGGTGAACCCGTCGGCCCAGATGATGGCCAGCAGCAGGGTCACCCCGATGCCGAGCTGGAACGCGCCGATGTCATGCACGAAGTGCCGGTGCGGTGGGAAGTTGACGGCCGAGGCGAATGCGGACGGTGCGAGCAGCGCGAGCACTCCGGCCGCGACGGCGAGCAGGCCGAGCAGACCGGTGACGGCCCGGATCGTATGTCTCATGCCAGCGGGACGCCGCAGCGTCCGGCGGTGTGACGCGTGTCGTTCCACGTCACACCCGGCCTTCGTCCGCGACCCGGCCGGCGACAGCGTCGGGGCCGGCTGCCACGCTCGGCGTGACCGGCGGTTAGGTTACGTGGATGGAGCAGCGGATCAGTCTGGTCACCCTCGGCGTCGCCGACCTGCCGCGCGCCCGGGCCTTCTACGAACGGTTGGGCTGGCGCGGCCAGGAGGTCGAGGAGACCGTCTTCTTCCAGGCCGGCGCCCTGGCGCTGGTGCTGTGGGGGCGAGACAAGCTGGCCGCCGACGCCGGCATCGACGACCCAGGGGGCGGCGGCTTCGGCGGGATGACGTTGGCGCAGAACGTCCGGACCCGCGGCGAGGTCGACGAACTGATGGCGGCGGCGAACGCGGCGGGGGCCGAGGTGACCCGGCCGGCCACCGAGACGTTCTACGGCGGCTACGCGGGCTGCTTCGCCGACCCGGACGGCCATGTCTGGGAGATCGCCTGGAACCCCAGCATCCCGCTCGGCGCGGACGGCAGCCTCACCCTCCCCGACTTCGGAACCACCGACTGACCGGCGCGGCAACGGGCCGGCACGGCACCAGCGCGGCCGGGAATCCTCAGCCGTCGGTGGGTGGGCAGAGGAGCCGGTCCAGCAGCGGGAGCTTGAGCGGGTCCAGGCAGAGGGTGAGCAGCTGGGCGTCCGGCGACGGCGGCGGTGTCGTCGGCGCGGGCGCCGTGGTCAGTGGCGGGCTGCTCGGGGCGGGGGCCGTGGTCGTCGGCGCCCCGGTGGGGGCCGGCGGAGCCACCACGGTGGGCGGTGCCGGTGCGGTGGGCGGTGCCGGTGCGGCGCTCGGCCCGGCGACCGCGCCGGGGCGGGACGCCGCGCCGGGCGGCGGGGCCACCGGCGGGACGGTCGGCTCCGACCCGGCCGGCTCGGCCGGCGCGTCGACGGCGATCGACGGCCCGACCGGGGCGGTTCCAGGCGGGGGTGTGGCCGGGACGGGCCAGACCGGCTGGGGCACCAGGTCCGGGATGAGGGCGCCGATCCCGCCCGGTTCGTCGGTGTTCACGGCGACGTCGCCCGCCCCGATCCGGTACGTCGGGCCGTCCTGCTCCGAGCCGTACGCGCCGGCGCTCAGCGTGGCGAAGGCCAGCGCGGCGACGGCGGCGGCGGTCGCCCGTCGCTCGGGTCGTAGGGCGCTCAGCGGCGCCTGGTGCGGTTGAGCCGGTGGTGGCGGCGCGGGCTGGTCGAGCTGGTGGGCCGCGGTGAGCGTGTCGAGTTCCGCGGTGACGTCGGCGCGTCTGCCGTCGGCGGCGGCGACCGCGAGGGTGAGGTAGAAGCGGGTGTTCGCCGCGGTGTTCGCCGGCACCAGCAGCCCGGCGAGCCGGCCCGGGTCGGCGGTGTGCAGCAGGGTCAGTGGCACGTCGGGGTGGTGGGCGGGGCCGGTCAGGTCCGCGTACCGCCATTCGCGCCGGCGCTCGCGGCCGGCGAAGGCGACGCGGTGGTTGGTGACCACGGCGATGCCGGCGTCGACGACCCGCAGGCCCCGGGGTAGCGCCCGGCCGGTCGTGCCGGGGGGTCCGACGGTCAGCGCCGGCGCGGGCAGTCCGGGTACGTGCCGGGCGACGGCCTCGACCAGCTCGGCGGTGGGCAGGACCCGATAGATGAGTTCGTCATCGTCGAGCGTCACCGGCAGCCCGGTGCGGGGCTGGGTGCAGCCGAGGAAACTCTCGGCCTCGATCCGCTGCCGGGTCAGCTCGTCGGCGCGGCGACGCCACTGGTCGACGTCGGCGAGGTGGCCGCGCCGGCGTCGCTCGTTCTCGCGGTCCGCCCACGCGGTCCGCCAGCCGGGGCCGGCCGTGGCCAGGGCAACTGTGCCGGGTGATGTGGTGGTCACACGCGGTACAACAGCTCGCGTTCGTGACAGGACACGCGCGAGGGATCGATGCTTCCCTTTGTTCCCGATAAGAGAGAATTGGCCTGCGCCGATCTGTCCCGATCCGCCCGGACCGCGACTAGGAGATCACCCGCTGGGGGTACGCCTCGACCTCCCGGGACCACTGCTCCGCGGCCATGGCCAGGGCGTCGGTCGAGAGGGTCAGCGGCAGTCGGTACACCGCGCTCAGCGGCCGGCGCATCCACGGCGGCAGCGACTCGTAGGAGAACTCGACCGTCAGCTCCACCCGCCGTCGCCGGATGACCCGGGTGCGGAACGCCAGGTTCGGCTCGATGAAGCGCAGCACCGCCGGCAACATGGACGGGTCTGCCGCCAGATCGGCCTGCAACCGCAGCCAGTCGGCCAGCATCCCGGCCTCGGCGGTGGTCAGGCAGGGATCGCAGCGGGACCAGGCCTGTCCGTCGGCGGTACGTGCATCCGCCTCGATCAGCAGCCAGTCGTCCCAATCCGCCGCCTCGTCGGGATCGACCGGCGGCTCGACGCCCGGCTGGTAGCCGACCGGCCGGATCCGCAGCCGTGCGCCATCGTCGGAGCGTATCTCCATCTTCCCATCATCTCGGACAAAAAGGATTAACCGGGCGGGAATCGGGCGCACAGTGAGCTGATCGTGGCCCACGGCCCGAGGCGACGTCACCCGGTAAATCCGACGTCCGGTCGGCCCCGAGTCGCTCGGGGGTGGCGGATCCGGGTGGGCTGCGGGGAGACCCCGATGGCAGGCCGCCGGCCGACTGCCAGGCTGGAGAAATGATCGCCACCGATGCCCGGGCCGCCGGGCCGAGCCTTCCCGCGGTACGGATGGTCGCCGTCGCCGCCCCGGCGCTGCTCCTGCTCTACGGCATCTGCCGGCTCGTCGACGGCCTCGACGGCGACCACGGGCCGGGCTGGGCCTGGAACATCGGCCACAGCCTCTTCTTCGTCTCGATCGCCCTCTTCGCGGTCCTCGCGGTGCAGCTGCGGCGGATGCTGCTGGCCATCACGCCCCGCCGGCGAGCGCTCACCGACGCGGCAACGGCGGCGACGCTGCTCGGCGCGGCGGCCTTCCTCTGGGTGATCCTCGGTGACCTCTTCGCCGGGTTCGCCGACGCGGCGCCGCTGCCGGATCCGCTCTTCCTGATCGGGCCGCTGCTGTTCCAACTCGGCCTGCTGACGCTGCTCGTCCGGGCCGCCACCGTCCGGCCGCGCCGGCTGCCGCGCTGGTCTCCGCCTCTGGTCCTGCTCGGCTTCGTCGCGCTCGCCGTCAACCTCGACCTGCTGCCGGTCGGCGGCGCGCTCATCCTCGCCGGCCTGCTCCCGCTACGACCCGACACCCTGCGGTGAGGGCCGGCAACGACGGCCGGCACCGACATCCGGCGGTGAGGGCCGGCAAGGACAGCCTTCACCGCCACCGCGCGGTGTGGGCCGACGACGACGGCCGGTGGCGGTGGCGAAGGTCAGGTCCAGACGGTGCGGCGTACGCCCCGGTGCTCGGCGCAGGCGTCCCGGCGGCCACCGGTCAGGCTGAGCGCGCCGTCGCGGCACTGCACCAGGTAGCCCCGGCCGGCCCAGAACTCCTGGGCGCAGTCGAAGTGGTCGCAGGTCTCGGCGGCCGGCTTACGGATCCGGTTGCCGCCGCAGTAGTCGTACCCCATCGGGTTGGCCGGGGCCCCGCAGCGCTGCTCGGCGCTCGGCGTCGGCGACGGCGTGGTGGTGCGCTTCGGCTTCGGCTTGGCCGGCGCGGGCGTCGGGGCCGCCGGATGGATCAGCGCCGGGACGCCGCTGGGGCTGGACGCGGGGGTGGCCGCGGCGGCCCGCTCGCCGGCCGGATCGGACGGGCCGGATTCGATCAGCGCGGCGGGCACCAGCAGCGCGACGGCCGCGGCGACCGCGACGGTACGTCGGCCGCCGGGCACCAGCGCGGAGATCCGAGCCTGCCCCGGGGTGGCGACCGCCGGCCGGAACGGCTTCAGCTGGGCGTGTTCGGCGATCAGTTCGTCGAGTTGGGCGAGCACCGCGCCGCGCTGCTCGATCGCGTCGGCGAAC
Source organism: Micromonospora sp. NPDC051006 (assembly GCF_044456245.1). Lineage (NCBI taxonomy): Bacteria > Bacillati > Actinomycetota > Actinomycetes > Micromonosporales > Micromonosporaceae > Micromonospora > Micromonospora sp. NPDC051006. The sequence continues at coordinate 212,462 of NZ_JBITFP010000003.1, read as the reverse complement.
GCCAGGGTCAGCATGAACCGGAAGTCGGCCGCCGCGTCGGCGGGCAGCAGCAGCCCGGAGGTGCGACGCCGGTCCAGCACCTGGATCAGGGTGACCGGCGCGGCCGGGTCGTGGGCCAGCCCGGTCATCTTCCCGTACGCCCAGTCGCGCCGGCCGCGTCCGCCGAGCAGGACCAGTCGGCGGCTGGTGATCACGGCCATTCCGGCGTCGGTGACCCGGACCCCGTCCGGGCGGCGCGGGCGCAACGGCGTGGCCTCCGGATGGACGGTCAGGTCCGGCGCGGGAAGCACCGCGGTGTGCCGCACCTCGACCAGTTGCGCGGCGGGCAGCACCCAGAGCACCGCCTCGTCCGGGGCGAGCTCCAGCGGGAGGCCGGAGCCGGCTGCCGGGGAGCCCTGGAAGTCGGCGGCGCGGGCGCGTAGCCGACGCAGGTCGTCGTCGCGCCGCCGCCAGGCGCTGTCGGCGCTGCGGAACGTCCGGTGTCGGCGCTCGTTCTGCCGGTGCGCCCACCGGTACCGCCATGTGGAACCCGTCGAATCAGTCCTTGCCACGCCGACTCCTTCGCCGCGCAGGCCACCAACCGGGGTATCACTCGGGTTAACTCCGGCGGCGTGCGGCGCGGACACGCCGCACTGGACGAATCATCCGATCAGCTGACCAATTCGGACCGTAAGATGGTTATATTGCCGAAGCTCGCGTTTCAACGCTGGCTGCTCGACCCCCTACCGCCCGGCTGCCGCCCTCCGCTGGCTGCCAACGACACCGGTCGGCGAGTCTGAACGCGCCGGGTCCACCCCTCGGGCGCCTGCTCGTCGGGGGTGCCGCCCGACTCGCGAGACATGGCATGATCGTCGACATGCTGCAGGTGATGGGCTCGCCTGCCACGGTGCAGGTGACCCGTGGCCGCAAGGCGCTCCCCTTGCTGACCTGATGGTCCCCCTCGGTGGCCGCTCGCCGCGTCAGGCCGGCACGCAGGCCGATGTCCCACCGGTTCAGCCCGGCGGCCCGATGACCGCACAAAACCAGTTCGGCCTGCTGCTGCGACGGCATCGCAGCGACGCCGGCTTGACGATCGAGGAACTGTCCGCGGCGTCGGGGGTCAGTGTCCGGGCAATCAGTGACATGGAACGCGGGCGGAGCCACGTGCCGCAGCGTCGTACCGTCGAGGCCCTGGTACGAGGGTTGGGACTGCCGGAGAGCGCCGCCACCGCGCTGCGGGAGGCCGCCCGCGCCGGCCGTCGCGCCGCACGGCCCGCACCGGCGTTGGCGCCGCCGCGCACCGTCGCCGATTTCACCGGCCGGGACAGCGAGTTGCGCTGGTTGGGCGGCCTCGTCGCCCGCAGCGCCGAACCCTCCGACCGGCCGGCAGCACCGGTCGTCGCGGTCGTGTCCGGGCAGCCCGGCCTGGGCAAGACCGCGCTCATGCTGCAGGCCGCGACCCGGTACGCCGAATCCTTCCCCGACGGTGTGCTCTTCCTCGACCTGCGCGGCCTGGACGCCGACCCGCCACGCCCGGCCGACCTGCTGCTGCGCCTGCTGATCGCGCTCGGTGTGGAAGAGAACCGGGTGCCCGACGACGAGCACGATCGCAGTGCCCAGTACCGGGCTCTGCTGCGCGAACGGCGCAGCCTGCTGTTGCTCGACAACGCCGCCGACGAGACGCAGGTACGGCCGCTGCTGCCCGGCGCCGGGACCACGACGACGATCATCACCAGCCGTCGGGCCCTGGCCGGCCTGGAGGCGGTCGACCGGCTCGTGTTGCCGGCCCTGCCTAGGGGTGAGGCCCTCGCGCTGTTGCAGCGGATCATCGGGCCGGACCGGGCCGCCACCGAGCCGGACACGACGCTGCTCGGCCTCGCCAGCGCCTGCGGCAACCTGCCGCTGGCACTGCGCATCGCCGGTAACCGTCTGCTGAGCCGCCCGGACTGGAGCGTCGACTACCTGGTACGCCGGCTGGCCGGCCAGGACGACCGGCTCGACCTCCTGGTCGCCGGCGACCTGCAGATCGCGGCGCCGTTCATGCTCTCCTACCGGCAGCTGTCCGCCGCTGCCGCCCGTACGTTCCGGCGGCTGTCTCTGCTGCCAGGCCCCGACGGTGGGCTGGACCTGGCCGCCCAGGTAGCCGGCTTGACCACCCGCGAGACGGAGGTGGCCCTGGAGGAGCTGGTCGAACTCGGGCTGCTGCAGCCGGCCACCGACGGTCGCTACCGGTTCCACGATCTCATCAGGTTGTTCGCCCGGACACGCCTGGCGGTGGAGGAGACGGCGGAGGAGCGACGGCACGCCGAGGACCGGATGGTCACCTGGTTGCTCGGCGCCGCGGTCGCCGCGGGGCGCTGGTTCGAGCCGGAGTACGCGGGTGAGACCGGTGGCGGCGCCCCGGCCTCGGCCGAGGAGGCCAGCCGCTGGATCGAGCAGGAGAGTCTGAACTGGCTCGGCGCGCTGCGGGTGGCCTTCGCCGCGGGTCGGCACGCCGAGGTGATGGCGGTCGCGGACGCCATGCACTGGTTCTCCGACCGGCGGACGCACTGGGAGCACTGGCTGGAGGTGTTCCAGCTGTCGGCGGCCTCGGCCGAGGCGCTCGGCGACGCCCGCGGCCAAGCCGTCCATCTGAACTACGTTTCGTGGGCTTACACCGCCTGCTCCAGGCGGCCGGACCTGGCTGAGGCAGCGGCGCGGGAGGCGCTGCGGCTGGCCGGCATTGTGGGGGACCTCAGTCAGCAGGGGTGGTCTTGGAACTACCTCGGAGCGGCGGCCAGGCGCCGCGGCGACGCCACCCAGGCGCAGGCGGCGGCCCGGCAGGCGCTGCCGATGTTCGACGGCGCCGCGGACTGGGACGGCTACTCGCAGGCGCTGTCGCTGCTGGCCGGCAGCCTTGCCCAGGCCGGCAGGCACCGGGACGCCATCGAGCAGTACCGGCGGCTGGAGGAGCTCCTGGCCGACCCGCGCCGGGCACCCTCCCCACTGGTCAGCGGCGTGACCGCCGGACACCTTCACTTGAACGTCGGCCTGAGCCTGCTGGCGATGCGACGGTGGGCCCCGGCCGCGGCCACGTTCCGAGTGGCGCTGCCCATAGTGCAACGCTCAGGGGTGCCGCAGAGCGAGGCGCGGTGCCGGCTCGGGCTGGGTACCGCCCTCATCCGGTTGGGTCGGGTGGAGGAGGCCCGGGTGCAGTTGCGGCGCGTCGTACGCCTCGCCCGCCAGGTCGGGCCGGTGGATCTGGTGGATCAGGCCCTTGGCCGGCTCGCCGAACTCGACTCGCCAGCCGGCCGCCGAGTCTCCTGAGCGTGGGGGGGGGGGGGGGGGCCCCCCCGCCCCCCCCCCCCCCCCCCACGCCCGCACCGTCTACCTGAGCTGGTACGCCCGGTAAACGGTGGTGGTTGCCGTGTTCCCCTTGCTGTCGACGGCGGTGGCGCGCAGCGACACGAAGCCCGACGTGTTCCTCGGGTGGGACACCGTTGCGCTGTACTGCCCGCGCTTCTCAGCCGTCGGCACCGCCTTCCAGGTGCGGCCGTCGTCGAACGACACGGACATCGTCGCCGAGGTCACCCGACCCGCGGTCGCCTGTTGGGCGAACGTCAGGGGGATGGTCAGCGTACTGCCCGCCCGGGCACTGTTGTCCAGTGCCAGCGCCGGCCGGAACCCGATCGAGGTGAGTGGCAGCGCGCCCTCCTGGTCGGCGGAGGTGGTGAACGTCCACTCCGTCTCCATCCGGCGGGACAGCCGGTACGGGTCAGGCAGGTCGAACGCGTACCGCATCTGGTAGGTGGTCGGCTCGGCGGCCACGTCCCAGTTGCCGTACAGGTAGTCGAACGTGCCCAGCACCGTGTCGCCCGTCTGCAGGGTGAGCTGGTGGTTGGTCATCTGGTACGGCAGACCCACATGCCCGTCCCCGTCGGCGTAACCGTTGAAGGCCGCCCGCACGGTGTTGCCCTGGCGCACGACGACCGGCGAGCCGGGATATACCGGAGACAGGGTCGTGTTGAGCGCCGCGCCGTTCCAGCGCTCGGTGTAGTCGCGGCGCGGCCGGTAGTCGGAGTTCTGCGTCTGCGCCAGGTCGAGAATCCACAGGTCGCCCGCCACAGTCTTCTCGATGACGTCGGATCGCCACTGCACCTCGCCGCTGTAGTACTCCGTCCGCCGTCCTGGCGTCGCTACCGGCGGCAGTTCGCTGGTCAACATGTACCCGCCGGCGAGATCCGGGTCGGGGGTGCTGTTGCTGCGCCGGGCCGACACGCCGGTCGCATTCTGCGCATACTCGGCGTGAACGGTGGCCAGTTCGCGCCGCGAGACGTGCTCGACCAGGCCGGTGATGAAGGAGCCCCTGACCCGCCAGCCCAGCTGGTAGACGTCCGGTGCACTGCCCTTCTTGACGGGGCCCTGGAAGACCGCGTGCACCTCCGTGGTCACGCCCGGCAGACCGGTCGGACCGACATCCGCGGTGAGGATCGTGTCCAGCTCACCGGAGACGCCGGCGTACGTCAGGATCGGATCGGCCGTGCGCTGCACCAGCACCGAGGCGTCGTACGACCGCGCCTTGGCGTCCGGGACGGTGATGTCGAGCGGCCGCGCCCTGCGCGCGTCGAGCACCACCTCCTGGTCCCCGTCGGCGACGACCTTGTTGTTGGTGAGCAGTGCGACGGTGCCGTCGGAGTTCTCGATGTACGCCGAGACGTTCCACGAGCTGTTCAGCGGCACCCGCACCGACTGGCTGGGCGCGTAGAACGTGTAACTGACGTAGTTCTCAGGGTCGGGGTTGACCATCTCGATCATCACTGTGCCGGGTGCGGCACCGTCCTTGCCGATGGCGGAGATCTTCACACCCGCCGCCGGCTCCTCGTGGTAGACGCTAAACGGCGTCTGCACCTTGACGTCGCCGCCGGTGGCCACCAACCGACCGCTGTAGAGGCCGTACGAGGTGCTGGCCCGCTCGTCCACGGTGACCTGGACGGTCGCGTCACCGCCGGCCGGAACGGTCAGCGTCGTCGCGCTCAGCGTCAGCAGTCCCTCCGGCGCGTTACCGTCCAGCGCCAGGTCCAGCGTCACCGGCTGGTCGCCGCGGTTGTGGTAGGTCATGCTCCGCGCGGTGGGTTCCTCGGTGTGCGGCCACTCGAGCACCCCGATGCTCAGTGACGCCGGGGTGGCGGTGACCGGCTGGCTCAACGCCTTGGCCACGTTCACGAAGCCGGCGCCCTGCGCGAAGACGTCGTACGCCGAATTCGGCGACGCCGTCGACATCAGCGCCTCCTTGACCTGCGTGGCCTTCCAGTCCGGGTGGGCCTGGGCCAGCAAGGCGGCGGCGCCGGCCACGTGCGGTGACGCCATGGAGGTGCCGGTGGCGGCGAAGTAGTTCCCCGCCGGCAGGTGGCTGAGGGCGCTCGGCGACCGCGCGGCGGTGATCTCGGTGCCCGGTGCCCCGATGTCCGGCTTGACGCCGAAGTCACCGATCCGAGGGCCGCGCAGCGACGACCAGTTCACCTCGCCGGCCTTGTCGAAGTTCGCCACCGACAGCGCCGCGTCCGCGGTCGACGGCGACCCGACCTGGAACTGCCAGCCGTTGTAGTTGCCCGCGGCGATGACGAACAGGGTGCCGTACTCGGCGGTCAGGTCGTTGACCGCCTGCTCCAGCGGGTCGACGCCGATCGCGTCGACCGTGCCGAGGCTCATGTTGACGATGTCGGCGCCGGACTCGGCCGCCCACTGCATACCGGCCAGGATGGCCGAGTCGGAGCAACTGCCGTTGCCTTGCACGTTCCAACAGACCTTGCCGTCCAGCAGCGACGCGCCCGGTGCCACGCCCTTGTACTTGCCGTCCGAAGCGGCGCCGCTGCCCGCGATCGTCGACGACACGTGCGTGCCGTGCCCGTTGAGGTCCACGCCGGTCTCGTTCTCGGGGACGAAGTTGTGCCGCGCCACCACCTTTCCGGCGAGGTCGGGGTGGCTGTCGTCGATGCCGCTGTCGAGGACGGCGACCTTCACCCCGGTGCCGTCGTACCCGGCCTCCCAGGCGGTCGGCGCGCCGATCATCGGCACACTGACATCCAAGGTGGATTTCCGGATGCCGTCGAGCCAGATCTTCCCGCGGGTCAGCGAGGTCCGGGTGGTCTGCCAGGTCTTCGCCAAATCGGTGAGCGGCACCTTGGTGCCGAAGCCGTCGATCGCGTCCAGCTCGGGCCCGGTGGACAGGCCCCGCACGGCGGTCGCGTCGGAGACCACCAGCGGCAGGAACGCGAGCTCGTCGAAGCGGTACTCGAGCAGGGCGCTGACGTTGAACAGCCGCTCGTCGAGCCGGTCCGCCTTCAGCAGCGGGATGGCGTCGGACGGGATGACGTAGTCGGCCTTGTCCCGCTGGAGGCGTACGAAGTGGACGCCGTCACGCGGAGTGACGCTCACCTCCTTGCCACGGACGGTGACCTGGTCGCCGGTGAACAGGGTCAGCTTCCGCGCGGGCTCCGACTTGGCGGCCACCGAAGCCGCCGGAGCCGGCGCCGCCCCGGTGGGGTCGGCGGTGGCGGGCGTGACTCCGACGAGTAGCGTCGCCAGCGTGGCACCCAGGGTGCCGTACGCCAGAAGACGGCGTTGTCGCATGGGGGTTTTCTCCACTTCGGTCCGTTGATCGGCGTGATTGCGCGATCCGTCTACGCGGGTGTTCGGAATGAATTCATCCGCACGTTTCGTAGCTGCGGCACTGGGGTGCCGCAATGGTTTCGCCGGAGGTGGCAGCGGCCGGCATCGACGGCGTTAGCGCAGCTAGAGGCCATGATCTGCGAAGAGGCTTGTGACATTCGTCGCGCCGCCAGGCGCATTTTCCGCAGGAACTTCTGCCTGTCGTTCTGCCGGAGGCCAAGGCCCCACCCAGGCGCAGTCCCACCAGGGCGCCGCACCATCGTGATCCCGCCGCGCGGGTAGCCAGCTGACATGACCAGAGCCATGAGGTTGCGGCTTATTGGGCCGCCGCGGGACTGGAACGTGTTCGCTGCTCTGCTCGCCGACGACGTGGACGGCGAGAGCAGTCGGGGCAACAGGTCTGCGGCCGGGACGCGTACGTCCAGTTCGACCTGGAGGAGCCTTCCTACGACTGGCACATCCGTCCCGCCGGGGCTTGACCGCCCCGGCGGGACGGACGCGGTCAGCGGCGACCCTCGCCCACCCGGTAGGTGCGCAGGTTCGGGTCGGCCTTGATCTGCGCCTCGGTGTACTTGACGGTGTCCCAGCCCTTGCCGGAGTAGAGCGCGGTCTGGTCGGCGTACCAGGGGGAGTTCGGGTTGGTGGACTGGGAGTAGGTCAGGATCTGCCGCCCGGACGGCCCGTGCGGGCCCAACTCGACGGCCATCACGAAGGACGAGCCGTGCACCACCTTCGGGTAGCCGACGCCGGGCACCAGGTTGTTGACGATCATGTTGAAGATGCCGGCTTCGGCGCGTCCGCCGTGGATCGGGATGCGCCGGTCGCCGCGCGGTTCGGTCTGCACGTCGCCGAGCCGGGCGTCGAGCGGGACGCCGGCGAGGCGCTGCACGGCGTCGGCGAGCGCGGTGCGGACCCTCGGGTCGGCGCTGGCGAGCCGGCGCGGGGTGCGCACCGGGTCGGTCACCGCGAAGGTGTCGGCGAAGCGCAGCCCGCCGGCCAGGACGAACTCGGTGAACAGGTGCGCGCCGCGGCTGTCCAGATCGACGTGCAGGTCCCAGCGGGCCAGCGCGGCGCAGGCGGCGCGCAGGTCGACGGTCGCGCCGTTGGTGGCGGTGCCGGTGGGCTGCGCGGTGCAGAGCGCGACCAGGTCGTCGCGGACCAGTTCGCCGCCGTACGCCCGGTTGCCGAACACGGTCTGCCACAGCCGGTCGGCGGTGAACCCGCGACCGGGAAGCCCGTCGGTGCCGGCCAGGCGCTGCTGCACCTGGTCGAGGCCGAGCCGGGTCCGCAGGCTGCGCGGGGTCCGTTCGTCGCCGATGATCCGCGAGTAGCCCTCCAGCGGGGCCTGCGGGTTGGCCAGCCAGTAGCTGTCGTTGGAGTTGGTGACGTAGTCGGCGCGGATGCGCACCGGCAGGTTCGCCGGGCCGAGGATGCCCGGCACCGCGGCGTCCGGGTCGGCGCCGAGCGCGCACGCCGACCGAGAGCCGTCCAGGACGGCCTGACCGCTGCTGGCGTAGAGCGGCTGGAACGCGGCGGGGATGCAGGCGGCGGCGAGGGCGTCGGTCACCCGGGGCACCACCGAGTGGTCGGCGTAGAGCGCCTCGCCGCGGGCGTCGGCGGCGATCACGTTGACCCAGGGCAGGAACTGGTAGCGGTCGAGCACCCGCTTCAACTCGCGCACCGTCCCGGCGCGGCCCATCTGCAGCCAGCCGTCGAAGGCCCGGTTGTTGGTGGCGTTGACGTCGGTGATGGCGTACGCGCTGCCGGTGGTCCAGTCGAAGGTGCCGGGCACCACCACGACCGGCCCGAAGTGGGTGTCGTGGAAGGTCCGGCTGACCGGCACCGTGCCGCCGTTCGGGCCGGGCACCTGGACGGTGACCGTGCGGGTGGTCATCTTCCGTGCCCTGCCGTCGACGTAATAGGAGGTGGGGTCGCCGGGCACCAGCGCGAGGCGGTGCCAGACGAACCGGCGGGCGGTGGAGACGGTGTGGCTCCAGGCGAGAGTGCGGTTGTGCCCGATCTCGACGATCGGGTCGCCGATCAGCGCGGCGCCCTCCACGTCGTAGCGGCCGGGCACCTTGAGGTGCATCCGGTAGAAGCGCTCCGCACCGTCCCAGGGGAAGTGCGGGTTGGCCAGCACCATCCCGCCCCGGTCGGCGGTCGCCGCCTCGCCCAGCCCGTACGCGTTGCTGCCCACCCCGGCGGGGGCGCCGTCGGAGGCGGCGAGCACCGCGGCCGCGCCGGGGGCGTCCTGCGCGGCGGCCGGGCCGGTGGCAGTGGGCGGGGCGGCGGCGACGATCCCGTCGAGCACCGCCCGCGAGCCGGCCCGGACCATGCTGGCCCAGGTGGTACGCCAGATGTCCAGTTCGGTCAGCGGGCGTACCCACGGCTTGGCCCGGCACGCCGGGTCGGTGAGCTTCGCCGCCCCGGTGCGGCGCAGGAAGGAGTTGTAGCCGGCGACGAAGCCGCGGATCTGGTCACGGACGTCGTCGGACGGGGAGTGCACGCCGTCACGGCGGCCGTCGAGCAGCCGCTGCACCGTCCGGTCGTCGATGGCCTTGCGGAAAAACAGGTCGCTGCGCACGTTCGCGTCGGTCGGGCCGGTGGCCCCGAAGTAGCGGGACCGCTCGGCGTTGACCGTCACCACCTTCTCGGCGATGACGCAGAGGTTGTCCTCGGCCTGCACGTATCCGACGCCGAAGCCGAGGCTGGCGAAGTTCGTGGCGGTGATGTGCGGAACACCGTAGGACGCTCGGCGGATCTCGGCCGAGTAGCCGCGGTCGCGCTGGTGCGCGCCGGCCGGGGCCGCACCGAGCCCGGCCACGACCAGCCCCAGGGCGGTCACCGCCGCGCCGAGGCGTGCTGATGCTTTCACCGCGTCCTCCCCCCGTCGCGTCCCCCGGACGCCGTCGACCGAGGGACATTCACGTTGATCGGCATTCTCGTCGCCGTCACGGCGCCCCGTACACCCCTGGTGCGCCGACCGTCCTGCCCGGTGCGGTCAACGGCCGGCGGGCGGCGTGGCGCGGCGGATGCGGGCGGCCGCCATCGCCCACGCCTGCGCCTCGTCGACCAGGCAGCCGGCGAGCAGCTCGCGGCCCCGGGCGCGGACGGCGAGGGCGTCGGGGTGGCCCGGCAGCCACTGCTCGGCGTCCCCGATGGTCAACTCGGCCCGCCGGCCGGGCAGCGGCGTCGCCCCGGGTGGCAGGCCGCCGAGCCGGTCGAGGTGCCCGGCGGAGAGGACCTGGTACCACATGGCGTCGGGGATGAGCCTGTCCGCGAGCATCTCCACCCCGGGCCGCCGGGTCACCGGCTTCCCGTCGCTCGCAAGCCGCTGCGACCACTGTGGCGTGGCCACCCGACGGCTGTCCGGCTCGGCGTCAACTCCGGCCCAGACCAGCAATCCGCTGCACGTGTGGAGCTTGTCGCGCAGCCGGTGCATCGGCCCGGCCAGATCGCCGGCGTCGGCAGGGCCGGCGCGGTCCGGCGCGACGGTGAACGCCGCCGCCGGTAGCACGTCGTGGTAACCGCCGACGGTCGCGGCCACCAGCCGGTCGGTGAGGTCGCCGGCGAGCAGAGTCATCGTGATCGCCGTGGGCAGGGTGCCCAGTACGGCGGCGGTGGCCGAGCCGGCCCCCTCGGCGGTGAGCGGAACCCGCACGCCGAGCACGACGGCGCTCAGCTCGTCCGCGGGCCCGCGCTCGGCGTGCAACCAGTCGAGCGCCACGCCCAGCAGGGGCGGGGGCAGCTGGCACGGGGCGTCGCCGAACGGCGCGCCGAGCGGCCCGCGCAGGTAGGCCCGGGCGGACAGGCCGAACTCCTCGATGTCGTGGCTCGGGCCGCGCCGGGCCACCGAGATCAGCGCGTCCCGTACACCGGCATCACGCAGTTGCCGGGCCAGCAGCTCCGGTATGGCGAGGACATGCTCAGCGGGGAGTGGGCCGAGGTCGACCACGAGAAGCTGCCCGCCGGGCAGGGCGATCGGTGACGAGACGAAAGCCGGGCCCACCGGCTCCCCGCCGGCTCCCGTCGCTTCGAGCCGGAGCAGGGCCTGCCGGAGCGCGGCCATCGCGACGGGGACACCGGCGTCGTCCGAACGGACCTCGATCGTCAGGCTGTGCTGCTCGCGCAGAGTTTCATCGATATCCAGCACTACGACGACCGCCATGTGTCCCCCAATAGTGGCGCAGCCGCGGCTCTGCGGCAGTCCCATTCCTGAACTGCGCTTCGCACGTCGACCGGGAATGGGGAAAGTTCGATTTATGTATGTCTATTGACAACGGAAGGGATCCGTCGGGGATCATATTGACGTCGCAGTTTTCCGGGGGGCCCTGCCAGGCGCGCTGCGCTCCAAACTGGCCCATCTGTCTCAATGGCGCGAATACGCGCAGCATGAGATAGCACGGTCCACATTCCGCGATGTAACAATCTCGGGGAGATCGGCGCTAATTGCGAATCCGGCGACCGTCGCCGCATTTCTCTCAACCCTTCGGCGACCGCCGAGGCCCGTGATCGCCGTACGGGGTGCCGGCTGTCTCGGTAACGTCACCCGCAGCCGGGTGGTGGCCCGCCGTCCGGCGCAAGGGGGTGAGCGTCGTGGCCGGCTCGGGCGGATCCCGCGACGTGGTGGTCGGCGTCGACATCGGCACCACCAGCACCAAGGCGGTCGCCTACGACACACGGGGCCGCCAGCTCGCCACCCACTCCGTCGGCTATCCCCTCGACGAGCCGCAACCCGGGTACGCCGAGCAGGACCCGCAGCGGATCCTCGACGCGGTGCTGGAGTCGATCCGGGTGACCGTCGCCGAGCTGGACCGCCCGGTCGCCGGGCTCTCGTTCGGCAGCGCGATGCACAGCCTGATCGGCCTCGACGCCGACGGCAACCCCATCACCCCGTCGGTCACCTGGGCCGACTCCCGTTCCAGCCGGCAGGCCGAGCGGCTGCGCGCCGTACCGTCCGGTCTGGCCCTGCACCGCCGCACGGGCACGCCGGTGCACCCGATGGCCCCGCTGCCGAAGCTGCTCTGGTTCGCCGAGCAGGAACCGAAGCTCTTCGAACGGGTCTCGCACTGGGTGGGCATCAAGGACTGGGTGCTCCTGCGGCTCTGCGAGGTGCTGGTCACCGACCACTCGCTCGCCTCGGCCACCGGCCTGATGGACATCCAGCGGCTGGAGTGGGACACCGAGGCGCTGGCCGTCGCCGGCATCACCGAGGAGCAGTTGCCGCAGCTCGTGGCCACCACCACCGTGCTGTCCGGCCTCACCACCGAGGCCGCCACGGCCACCGGCCTGCCCGAGCGCATCCCGGTGGTGGTCGGCGCCGGCGACGGCCCGCTGGCCAACCTCGGGCTCGGCGCGGTGCATCCCGGCATGGTGGCCTGCTCGATCGGCACCAGCGGCGCGATGCGGGTGATGGTCGAGCGCCCCAACGTGGACCCGCTCGGCGGGGTGTTCTGCTACGCGCTGACCGAGGACCGTTGGGTGGTCGGTGGCGCGATCAACAACGGCGGCATCGTGCTGCACTGGGCCGGCAACGCGCTCGCACCGGAGCTCGGTGAGCACGCCGAGCCGGAGCTGCTGGCGCTGGCCGCCCGCGCTCCGGTCGGCTCGGGCGGGCTGATCATGCTGCCGTACCTGCTGAGCGAGCGCGCGCCGCACTGGAGCGCGCTGCCCCGCGGCGCGTACGTGGGGTTGACCCACGGGCACCGCCGCGAGCACCTGATCCGGGCCGCGCTGGAGGGGGTCTGCCAGCAGCTGGCGGTGGTGCTCGCCTCGGTCCGCTCCGCCGGTAACGAGGTCCGGGAGATCCGGGCCAGCGGCGGGTTCGCCCGCAGCGGACTGTGGCGGCAGATGCTCGCCGACGTGCTCGGCGTTCCGGTGAGCTTCCCGGGCGGCCACGAGGGCTCCAGCTTCGGCGCCGCGGTGCTCGGCATGCAGGCCCTCGGCCTGATCACCTCCATCGACGTGGCCTACGACCTGGTCCACATCGAGGAGACCATCCGACCCGACCCGGCGGCCGCCGCCACCTACGCCACGCTCCTGCCGCTCTTCGCCGAGCTGTACGACGCGCTGGTGCCCACCTTCACCTCACTGCGCCGCCTGGCCCCGAACCTCCCCCCGGAACCGACACCGACCCCACCCCCCATGTAACGGCCGGGGGCCCAGAGGCCCTCGACCGCCCCAGGCTCGCGTCGATCATGGAGTTGTGGTGCCTCACCAAAGGCGCGAACACCCACACAACGCCCACCACAAGTGCATGATCGACGGGCGCGGCACCGGGGGCTACGGGGCCTCGACGGCGGAGATGAGGTAACGGTGGACCTCGGCACCGAGGATCGCCACGGTCTGCTCCTCGGCCGGGCCGGCGCCACGGAAGGCCAGCAGCTGCTCCTCGGATTCCCACCGCTCGTAGACGTTGATCCGCCCCGGCTCGACCGGGTCGGGGCTGATCGCGAAGTCGATGCAGCCGGGCGCGGATCGGGCCTGGCGCACGGTGTCCAGGCAGCTGGCCAGGTAGGCGTCCCGCCCGGCGGAGTCGACGTAGAGACTGCCGGCGACGATGAGCACTGTGGACCTCCGGTGGTGTCGATGACTCCGGGAATGATCCCGCGTGCCGGCGGTCCCGCGCCGCCGCCGCACCCGGACGGGTGACGCCCTCGTCGGATGCACCACCCGCCCCGCCCGCTTCTTATCGTACAAACGTGAAGAAAACCGACAAGAAGCGCTCATCTTCCCGGCGGTCGGCGCGCCGCGCACCCCCATTCCAGCTGGCCGCCGCGGGCGTCGCGCTCGCGCTGCTGGCCGCCGGGCCGGCCGCGGCCGACGGCGGCGGACCCGAGCCCACCGCGCCGCGACCGCCGGCCAGCACCCTCGCCTGGCTGGCCTTCCCCGGCGGGGTCTTCTCCGTCGACAGCGAGACGCGCACCGTGCGCTACCGGGCCTGCGACGGCGACACCGGCCGGGTCGCCGACCCGGAGATGCGCGTCGACGGCCGGCTGGCCAGCGGCGAGGTCACCGTCGACGGTACGACCTACGCCTACGACGTCCCGCTGGTCGGCCGCACCCGCGGCATCGTCGAGGTGACCCGGCCCGACGCCGAGCCGCAGGGGCTGGTCGGCGACGTGGTCACCGAGCCGCAACCGCCCACCGACCCGATCGCCGGCCGCCGGCTGCTCCCGCTCGCCGGGCAGCTCCAGCAGGTCGTGGATGCTTCCACCGCCAACCCGGCCGGGGCGACCGTCCGCGACCTCTCCGGTCGCTACGGCGACCAGCAGATCGCGGTGAACGGCACGCTCCGCCCGAAGGCGGCCAGCGTGATCAAGCTGTGGATCCTGGTCGAACTGCTGCGCCGGGTGGACTGCGGCCAGGTGTCGCTGGACGACGGGGTGCTGGTCACCCCGGCTCAGGTGGTCGACGGCACCGGCGAGCTGCAGTACGAGGACTTCCCGCAGGTGGTCACCCTGTACCGGCTCGCCCAATACATGATCAAGTTCAGCGACAACACGGCGGCGAACGTGCTGATCGACTACCTGGGCGGCTTCGCTCCGGTCAACGCGCTGATCGACTCGATGAACCAGCGGGAGACCGTGCTGGCCCGCAAGATGCTCGACACCGAGGCCGCGATGCGTGGCGAGGAGAACTACACCAGCCCGGACGACGTGGTGGCGCTGCTCGGCGCGGTCTGGGACGCGCAGATCCTCAGCCCGGACACCCGCGACCTGATGATCGGCTTCATGGCCGAGCAGACCCTCAACACCAAGATCCCGGCGGCGTTGCCGCCCGGCGTGCCGGTGGCGCACAAGACCGGCGACCTACCGGACGCCTCGCACGACGTCGGCTACTACCTGATCCCCGGCTCGCAGGTCGCGGTCGCCTTCCTCACCTCCGGCCCGATGGCTAGCGGCGACGAGACCGTCCGCCGGCTGGCCCGCACCGTCTACGACTACCTGGTCGAGCCGGTCGAGGAGTGAGGCCGAACGGGCCGCGCCCCGCGCCGGGGCGCGGCCCGTTCCGCCTGGAACCCGTCAGGCGCGGGTGATCGCGTTGGCGTGGATCGCCTCGTGCAGGTACGCCGCCAGCCCGGGCGCCAGGTTCTCGTAGTGCGCGGTGAACCGCTCGTCGGCCAGGTACATGTCGGCCAGACCGGTGTGGATCTCGTACGAGCACTCGTAGAACCAGCGGCCGATGATCTGCCGGTGCTCCTCGGCCAGCTCCATCGCCGCCGGTCCGTCCGCCGGCGCGCCGGTGGACATCAGCGCGACGATGCGCCGTCCCCAGTCCTCGTTCTCCTCCTTGATCCGCAGCCAGTCCTCCTTGCCGTAGCGCGACGCCCGCCGGTTCGACTCCCGGTACGCGTCGCTGCCGCCCCACCGCTGCTCCGCCTCCTCGGCGTGCGCGTCCGGGTCGAAGTCCCCGAAGACCTCGAACCGCTCCTCCGGGGTAAGCCGGATGTTCATCTTGCTCGCCTCCATCGCGAATTCGATCGCCGTGACCATCTCCTGCAACCGCTTGATCCGGACCGTCAGCAGCTCGTGCTGGCGGCGCAGGTGCGCCGCCGGGTCGGCCGCCGGCTCGTCGAGGATCGCGGCGATCTCTTCCAACGGGAACCCCAGCTCCCGGTAGTAGCGGATGAGCTGCAACCGCTCCAGGTCCGCGTCGTCGTAGCGGCGGTAGCCGGCCGCCGTACGCCCGCTCGGCGAGAGCAACCCGATCTCGTCGTAGTGGTGCAGCGCCCGTACCGTCACGCCGGCGACCTTCGCCACCTGGCCCACCGTGTACGCCATGGCTTCCCTCCCTTCCGGAAACCAGGCTCGCGCCTGCCGTTACGTGAGGGTCAAGCCCGATTCTGGCCCACCGCGGCGGCCCGATCCGGCCGTCCGTACAGGTAGCCCTGCCCGCGCGGGCAGCCGATCGCGGCGACCGCCGCGTGCTGCCGCTCGGTCTCCACCCCCTCGGCCACCACCGACAGGTCGAACGCGCCGGCGAGCCGTGTCACCATTTCGACCGTGGCGTACGCCCGGTCGTCGTCCGAGTCGAGCCGGGCCACGAACGAGCGGTCGATCTTCAGCTCGGTGGCCGGGATGCGGTGCAGGTAGCTCAGCGACGAGTAGCCGGTGCCGAAGTCGTCGATGGCGATCCGGATGCCCAGCTCACGCAGCTGGCGCAGCCGGTCCAGCACCGCCTCGCTCCCCTCGATCAACGCCGACTCGGTCAGCTCCAGGGTGAGCGCCCGAGGGGCCAGCCCGGCGGCGGCGGTGGCCGCGGTGACCGTGGCGATCAGATCCGGCCGGCGCAGGTGCGCGGCCGCGATGTTCACCGCCACGGTGGCCTGCGGCGCCCGGTCCCGCCAGGTCGCCGCGGCCCGGCACGCCTCGTGGATGACCCAGCGGTCGATCGGCAGGATCAGCCCGGTCTCCTCGGCCAGCGGCAGGAACCGGGCCGGGGGCAACACCCCGAGTCGCGGGTGCCGCCAGCGCACCAGCGCCTCCGCGCTGCGCACCGCACCACCGGCCAGGTCGACGATCGGCTGGTACTCCAGGTGCAGTTGCTCCTCGTCCACCGCCCGGCGCAGGTCGGCGATCAGCTCCGCCCGGGACACCGCCGACTCCCGCAGCGCCGGCGTGCAGGTCCGGTACGCGGACTTCCCGGCCGCCTTGGCCGCGTACATGGCGATGTCGGCGTCGCGCAGCAGGTCGGTGTGCGACGCGTGCTGCGGCCCGTACTCGGCGATGCCGATGCTCGCCGACGGGTGCACCCCGACGTCCTCCTCCCCGTCGGAGGGTTGCAGCGCGTCCAGCAGCCGCTCGGCCAACCGCTCCGGCGGCACCGGCCGCCCGCGCTCCACCAGCACCGCGAACTCGTCGCCGCCGAGCCGGGCGATGGTGCCGTCGCCGTCGACCGCGGCCTGCATCCGGGCCGCCAGCCCGGTCAGCAGGGTGTCACCGGTGGCGTGCCCGAACCGGTCGTTGACCTGTTTGAACCCGTCCAGGTCGAGCAGCAGCACGGCCACCGGCCCGTCGTCGCGCAGCGCCCGGCGCAGCCGCCGGTTGAACATCAGCCGGTTCGGCAGCCCGGTGAGCTGGTCGGTGTACGCGAGCCGGCGCAGCCGGGCCGCCAGCCACAGGTTCTCGTTCGCGGCCAGCCCCTGCCGTAGCGCGAGCGCGGCGAGCAGCGTCATCATAACCACGAAGATCAGCTTCGGGGTCTGCCCGGACGGCTGGCGGGCCAGCATCACGGCCACGATCGCCCCGCCGACCGGCAGGTACGGCAGCGCCACCCGCCACCACGGCTGCAACGGCGGCTCGGCCGTCTCCTCGGCGTCCGGGCACTCCTGTGGCGGCGGATACCGGGTGGCGGCGGCGATCAGCAGGTAGCTGATCGGCCAGCAGACGTCGATCGGGTGACCGGAGAAGTAGTCGCCGCGCGCGGCGAGCGACACGTAGGCGGCGTCGGCGAGCGCCCGGGTGGCGAGGCTGGCCGCGATGATGGTCATCGGCCGCCACAGCGGCCGGGCCGGGCCGGCCACCGCCACCAGGATGGTCAGCTGCATCAGGTCGAGCATCGGGTAGAGCAGCCCGAGGGTGCGGACCGGATCGGCCAGGTCGGCCGCGGCGACGTTGCGGAACACCAGCACCCACCCGATCGGGACCAGCGCCAACCCGACGATCACCCCGTCCAGCAGGGTGCGGGCCCGGCCAACCGCGGTACGCGGGGCGGAGAGCGAGCAGAGCAGCGCGGCGGTGCCGGTGAGGATGCCGGCGGTGAAGACCGCGCCGATCAGCGGGGTGTGCGGCAGCTCGTCACCGACGAGCCGCTGCACCGTCCAGAGTGCTCGGCCGAGCGCGGCCAGCGCCATGGTGGCGGCCAGCAGGACCCAGAACCGGCGCAGCGCGGCCGGGTGCCGGTGGGCGACGCCCAGGCAGACGACCGCCGCCCAGCCGGCCACCAGCAGCGCACCGAGGTCGCTGACCAGGGCGGCGCCGGGCAGCGCCGCCACCAGCCAGACCGCCTCGAGCAGCACGACACCGCAGGCGGCGAGCAGGCCGAGGCGACCGGCCCGGGTCGCTACGACGGTCGTCGCCTCCGATTCAGCCGATGCCGGACGCTGCGGTGGCGCTCCGATCGGCGACTGGCCGGTGGGGGGCGGGGCGGCGCGCGTCGAGGCGGCCTGCTTCACGTCCTGCGGCGGCACGGTCGCTCCGGCTCCCTCTCGTGCGGGCACCTCGACGGACGGACCGGTCCCCGGCAAACCTGGAGAGCGTAGCCAGCGCCCGGGTGCCCTCGCCAGGGCCGACCGGCGCGTTACGGGCGCTCCGGGCGGTCGCGTCCCCGACACTGCGGCGCGAGCACACGGCCCTACCGGTCCCGGGCGCGGCACTCCCCTGCGGACGGTCCCGGCTGGCGCCTGATCCGACGCTGCCGCCGGGACAGCCGCCGCTGCGGCCGCCGTGCGCTGACCGCGTGCCGGCGCGGAGCCCGGCCGCCCCCGGCGGGTCCAGCTGGGGCCCAGTCGAACTGCCCCATATTTGGGACAGCCGATTTCATGCTGCCCCCGACCCGCCACTGCCACCGCGATCCCACCGCCGGGGTCTCCCATATCTGGGGCAGCTCGACACTGCAGGAGCACCCGACCCACCACCGGCGCCACACCTCGGCGCAGCGCGAAGCCGAGGGCGGGCCGGTGGCGACGCCGGTCAGGCCCACTCCTCCCCGGGGTCACCCTCAGCCGCAGCGGGAGCGGAGGCCGAGCCGGGAGCGGCGGGGGCCGGCGGATCGCGGTGGGTCCAGGGGGTCTCCTCCGGGGCCGGGAAGGCGCCGGCGGGCATGAAGGCGTCGGAGAGGGTGGTGTAGCAGAGCCGTTCACCCACCTCGGGCACGCTGCCCGGGGGCGCGGTCAGCCCACGCCCCATCCCGCCGGAGAGCTCCAGCACCACCTCGGTCTTGCCGTCCGCGGCCGGGGTCAGGAAGACCACCCGGGCCTTCTGACCGGGCCGGGCCGGCGAGTACAGCGTCGCGCCGACCGGCACCAGCACCGGTTCGGTGGTGACCAGCTGGATCCGGGGACGCAGCACCGGCCGTTTGCCGCTGTCGTCGACCCGCTTCGGGTCGGCCAGCGTCACCTCGCCGACGAACGCCTCACCGGTCAGCTGGTGCTCGGCCATCACCAGCGGGTCGTCGTAGGCGCGCTGCACGGTGTAGGCGGTCAGTGCCCGCTCCAGCCGGTGCAGCCGCACCGCCGCGGCCACCGCCCCGTCCCGGCGGGGTTGCGGGGCACCACCGGCATCGACGTGCTCCGCGTGCGCGGTGAACGCGTCCCGGTCGGCGGCCCACCGGCCCGGCACCCGGGCGCCGGGTGGCAGGCCGCGCAGCAGTCCGATGCCGCGCCACATCAGCTCCCAGGTGGGCGCGAGCTGCTCGCGCAGCAGCCCCTCCAGCGTCGCGTACGCCTCGGCGCGGGAAGCCGGGTCGTCGTCGGCGTCGGCGTACGCGGCGATGGCCGGGGCGAGCCGCTGGTTGTCGAAGTCGGGGTCGGTGACCGGCCCGGCCGGTGGGCAGAGCGACGGGTCCTCGGCGCGGGCCGCCGCCTCGGCGCCGGTGAGCCCGGGCGGCGGGTCGACCCAGCCGAGCAGCGCCGGCAGGTGCAGGTCCTCCACCGCGCTCTGCCCGGTCGCCCAGTGCAGGGTCAGCGCGTCGGTCATCGCCAGCAGCGCGGACGAGCCGGGATGCTCGGCCCGCTCGGCGAGGAAGGTCAGCCAGCGCCCGAGCAGCGGCACCGACGGGTGCACCGGGTACTCCCCGTCCGCCCGACGGAACCGGGTGGAGCGGCCGAGCAGCCGCAGGAAGTTGATCCCGGCCGGGTTCGGCACCAGCAGCTGCGGCGCATCGACGTAGCGGTACCGGACGTCCCGTCCCCGGTCGACCGGCACGGCCTCGCTGACCGCGCGATGCCCGTCCAGGTACGGCAGCACGGTCGCGGCCAACTCGGCGGCGAACCGGTAGCGCTGGTCCCGGTTACGGGGCTGCGGCACGATCAGCAGTCGGGCCTCGTCGGGCGCCGCTCCGACCAGCGCGGCGAGCGGGGCGTTCGCCTCGCCGGCCATGGCCAGCGGCACCAGCACCAGCGGCCGCTCGTGCAGGTGCAGATGCCGCACGGTGGCCACCGGCTGGGCCGCCCCGGCGGCGAGCGCCTGCGCCTTCGCCAGCGCGCGCAGCGTACTCATGACGCGACGCCGAGGGCGTCGGCGCGCAACCAGGCGGCGGCCCGCAGCAGCGCGGCGGCCTCGGCCTGCTCCGGCTCGGGGGCGCGCTCGCCGGCAGCCAGCGCCAGCACCTCCGCCACGGTCGCGAGCCCGCCGAGCGACTCGCGGACCGGCCGGCCCAGCGCGCCGGTGTGGCCGCGCGCCTCGTGCCGACAGAAGTACGCCAGCTCGCAGGTGGCCAGGCACTCCGGCGCGTAGCGGGCCGGCACCGTCGACAGCGCGGCGGTCAGCGTCGCCGGGTCAGCGGTCGGGTCGGCGCTGAAACCCTCGGGCACCGCGTCCAGCAGGTCGTCGATCCGGGCCATCCGGTCCAGCTGCCGCCGGAGCACCAGCAGCTGCTTGCGCACGTCGAGCAGGCTGGCCACCGGCCGGAAGGTGAAGTCCTGCGGGCAGATGAGCACCACGTCGTGCGACACCAGCTCCGGGTCGTGCCCGGCGGCGGCGAGCAGCTCGCGCAGCGCCAGCACGTAGACGGCGGACTGGATCGCGGCGGCGGCGACCTTCGCCGGGTCGGCCTGCCCGTCGACTACCGGGAACGACTTGATCTCCACGATGTGGAACCGGCCGGCGAGCCGGGCGGCGACCAGGTCCGGTTCGAGGTTCACCCGTCGACCCGCGACGTCCAGGCCGAGCAGCGGATGGTCGAAGAGCGCGGCGGCGTCCTCACCGTCCGGGGCGACGGAGTCGTCGCCGCTCACGGTCGACGCGGCGGCGGCCAGCAGCGCGGCGGAGCGCTGTTGACGGGCAGCGACGCCGTCGTCGGCGTCGACGCCGAGGTCCGTCCAGCTCGACGTCGCCGGCACCGCCACCGACAGCCGCTCGGCGACCAGCCGCAGCAGCTCGACGCCGCCGTCGGCCTTGACCTGCGCCTCGAAGGCGTTGCCCCGGGTGATGGCGAACCGGGACTGCCCGAACCGCGCGGGAAAGCCGATCCGCTCGGCCAGCTTCGGCTTGTCCACCCCCGCGCCGTCGAGCACGGCCCGGCGGGTGCAGCCCGGGTTGCCGGTCAACGCGGCGATCGTCCGGGCGTTGTGCCGCCGGGGTGGCACGCCGCCCCGGATCGCGGCCAGCCGCTGTTCGCTGCTCGTCATGATCCGCCAGAATATGCCGGCCCCGCACCCGTCCGGCGCGGCCCACGCGGGATGGCCCTCACAACTCCCGCATCCTGCGCCACCACCAGCCCCGGCCGCGTTCCCACTCCGTCGGCGGCCAGGCGGCGGGCAGGGTGCGGCGTTCGTACTCCCGGTCGAGGCGGTCGACGACGCGGCCGAGGTCCGCGCGCGGCGCAGCGGGAAGCAGCCGCAACACCTCCGCGAGAGTGTCCCGGTGATCCTCGGGCTCGATGCCGGGGTCCAGGCCCTGCGGACCGTTGAGGTAACGGCCTGACTGCCGGAGCACCGACGCGTACCCGGCGAGGGCGTTCGCGGTCGCGTTCAGGTACAGGTGGCTGCGGCTTTCTTCGAGCCTGCGGACGGCGACGCGGGTGCGGGCGGCGACGCCTCGGATCCGGCGGGCAGGGCGGTCTCGGCGCGGCTGCCAACGTTCGGCCCGAAGGGCCTTCGGACGCCTACGCGGCATCGCCCTTTCGACTGTCGATCATGGTGGGAATCATGCCATTGCCGTGCGGCGGTCGTCGACGCCGAGCCGAGGCCCGGTCAGCCGCGCCCGACGGTGGCCGGCACCGGGGTGGACGCGGCGCGGCGGACCAGCACGGCGACGAGCACGGCGGCAGCCAGGGCCACACCCGCCATGCTCCAGAGCACGGTCCGCAGGCCGCTGGTGAAACCGGGATCGGCGAGCCGGCCGGCCGTGGTACTGGCCAGAACCGCCCCGACCACCGCGATGGCGACCGTCTCGCTGGCCAACCGGGCGGTGTTGATCATGCCGGCGCCGGTCGCCGCTCGACTCGCCGCCACGCTGGAGATGGCCAACTGGTCCAGCAGCCCGATGGAGAGCCCGACCCCGACGCCGATGGTGAGCAGTGGACCGGCCAACGCGGCGACGTGCACGTGCGGGCCGAGCACGGTGGCCCAGGCCGCGCCGATCGCCACCACGGCAACCGACACGACGATCACCAGCGCCGCCGGCACCAGCCGGGTCAGCACCCCGGTCAACATGGGCAGCGCAAGAGTGGGCGCGGTCAGCAGGATCAGCGTCGCGCCGGCCGTGCCGGGCGTCAGCCCGACCACCGTGGTCAGGTACGACGGCAGGTAGACCAGCAAGGGCACCAGCACCGCCACGATGGTCGCCGCCGCCAGGCAGATGCCGAGGAAGCGGGGGCTGGCCAGCAGCGCGAGGTCGAACATCGGCTCGGCGCGGCGGCGCTCCACCCGGGCGAAGACCACGAGCAGCGCGAGCGCGGCGGCGAACGCGACGATGATCCGCGGGTCGTACCAGCCGAACTCGGGGCCCTGCACGAAGCCGAAGATCAGCAACAGCAACGCGGCGGTGAACGAGACGGTGCCCGGCCAGTCGATCCGGCCGCTGTGCGGGGCCCGGGACTCGGGCAGCAGCGGCACCAGGGCGAGCACCACCAGCGCGGCGAGGGCCGGTGCGGCGAAGACCGCCCGCCAGCCGAGGGTGTCGATGAGCAGTCCGGCGATGGACGGTCCGAAGGCCAGGCCGACCCCGATCGTCGTACCGAAGAGGCTGAACGCGCGGGCCCGGGCCGGGCCGTGGAACGCGCCGGCGAGCAGCGCCGAGGCGCTGGTCGCGGCGGCGGCCGCGCCAACCCCGGCCAGGGCGCGGAGGGCGTCGAGCAGCAGGATGTCGCCGGCCACCGCGCCGAGCAGCCCGGAGCCGGCGAAGATCGCCACGCCGGTGGCGAAGACCCGGCGCCGGCCGAGCAGGTCGGCGAGGGCACCGGCGGCGAGCATGAAGCTGGCAAAGGTGGCGTTGTAGCCGTTCACCACCCACTGGACCCCGGCCAGGCCGGCGTCGAGGTCACGGCCGATGTCCGGCAGCGCGACCGAGGCGCCGGTCAGCGACAGCGGCAGCAACAACGTGGACAGCAGGACGGCGACCAGCACGACAGCCGGGTGGTTGCGCACGATTCTCCCCGTTCGGACGGCCATCCCAGCGTAGGTGCCGCAGATCGACGTCGGGTCCGGCCCGGGTCGAAGATCACATGACCGGCGGGGGCGTCACCGGCCGGCCGAGCGGTTCCAGGGCGAGCGGGGCAGCCCCGTGCCGGCGAGGGGTCGGCGATGCCGCCGACGTCGGCGGCGGCGCCCCGGGGTGCACGGCGGACGGACGACGGTGTGCACCGGAATGGGATCGGCCGTTCCCCGACCGATCAGCCAGCACAGGAAGCGGGTCATCGCCGGTTCAGCCGACCGGGAGGCGCTGCGCCTCGGCCTTGCTGATCTCGTACTGGGCGCCGCAGTACGTGCACTGCTGCGCGTAGCGGGTGCGGACCGGGATCAGCGGGATGAAGAAGAGGGTGAACTTGGTGGACCGGCGGGTGATCACCTGCGCGGCCTGGTTGCCGCAGTTGCGGCAGACCTCGCTGATCACGCCGGACCGGTCGACCTTGGTGCGAAGCCCGAAGATGAAGAACATTGCCGGGCAGTACCCAGCAGGACACCGTTCATCACCACAGATCCTTCGCGGTGCGGCGGCACGGGCCCGGCACGGCAGAACGCCCGACCCGTCATGCGGGTCGGGCGTTCAGTCCGTCGACTGCCGCTAGATCACTTCTCGTCGCGGTGCTCGTCGCTCTTGTCGTCGGCCTTGTCCTCGCCCTTGTCGTGGCCCTTGTCCGACTCCCGGTCCTCACCCTCGTCGGAGCCCCACTCGTCGCCCTTGTCCGAGCCCCACTCGTCGCCCTTGTCCGAGCCCGAGTCGTCGCCCTTGTCCGAGCCCCACTCGTCGCCCTTGTCGGAGCCCCACTCGTCGCCCTTGTCCGAGCCCGAGTCGTCGCCCTTGTCCGAGCCCCACTCGTCGCCCTTGTCCGAGCCCCGGCCCTCGTCGCTCTCGTCCCAGGCCCGGTAGTCGCTGGCGTCCCAGTTCCGGTCCTCGTCCTTGTTCTCCCGGCCCTCGTCGTTCTCCCGGCCCTCGTCCTTCTTCTCCCGGTCCTCGTGCTTCTTCCGGTCCTCGTCGGTCTTGATCTGGCCCCGGATCTCGCCGTTCGGGTACTTCTTGGTGTGCACGTTGACGTACGTGACGCCGGCCTCGATCGCGTCGACGAGCTCGTCGAACTCGCCGGGCTCGATGCCCTGGTCGGCGGGGCCGACGACGTCATCGGGCTTGATGGTCCCCTTGATCGTGGCCGGAGCCTCGGGGCAGGCCTGGACGCCCTTCGACGGGCCGCCCTTCCCGTCCTTGATGTTCGAGCACAGGAAGACCGCGATCCCACCGCTCTGGTGCCGTCCACCGAAGTGGATGTGCGCCTGCTGGACGTCCTTCAGGTCGTCGTAGCTCAGCCGGTACGTGATCTCCTTCTTCCGCTCGTCGATCTTCGCCTCGAACCGCCCGTTCCCGGGCGTGGAGATCGTGAGCGGGTCCTCCTGGTAGCCGCTGAGCTTCGCCCGGACGGCCAGCTGCCTCTCCCGTTCCTTTCCGTCCCGCGAGTCGCGCCAGTCCCGCGAATCACCGGAGTCCCGCGAGTCGCTGGAGTCCCACGAGCCGTGCGATTCTCGCTTGTCGCCCGAGTCGTCCCGCCCGTCGCCCATGGCGGCGCTTCCCACGGCGGTGGCCGCCACCGCCGCGCCGGCCGCCACAGCCACAGCCCAAAGTCGAGTACGTCGGATCATCACTGTTGCTCCCTTCCTGGAAGGGCCTGAGCCCGGTTTCGGCGGAGGCACTTGACCACCCGTCGGGGCGCAGGCACGCAAGGGCGCCGCGCGCCGGGGAACATGGTCGTCCGGCACTCGTATCGATTGGCACCCTATGGTGAAATTGTCCCATGTTCACCCGGTACCTGGGCCGTCTTCCCTGATCCGACCGTCAGGCAGGTTCGGGACTCCGTGATCGCAATGATCGACTCTGGGACCCACCGGGTGGTTCGGCAGAGGGCCACGACGAAGCGCCTGACCGCTCGTCAGCGGTCAGGCGCTTCATGTCCGGTGGTGCGCCGCGAGATCTCGAGACCCGCGGTCGGTTCGGCCCCGGTCAGCCGGCGGCGGCTGCCGTCTCGGGCTGCGCGCCCGGCATCTCGACGGAGAGCCAGATCGACTGCCAGTCCTGCATCTCGTGGTAGCGGCGCAGCTCCGCGAGGCCGGACACCGACCCGGTCCAGGCCCCGTACGGCGGGTTCGACTCGTCGAAACCGCTCTGCACGAAGGTGAGCTTGGTCTTCCCGTCCGACTCGGCGAGCTCCCAGGTCGTCACGCCGGTCGGCCCCCAGTCGACGGACATCTTCCGGCCCGGGTCGAGGTCGATGACCTTGGCCGCGTAGCCGGCTTCGAAGCCGCCCATGGCGTAGCGACCGCCGACCCAGGGCTCGATCCCGATCGGGTAGCCGAACCACGCGCTGGCCTGCTCGGAGTCGGTCAGCGACTGGTAGACCTTGGCCATCGGCGCGTTGATGACCATCTCGCCGCGCAGCTCGGCCGAGGTGAAGTCGGTCTTCGGCAGCAGCGCCTGCCCCTCCAGGTGCGCGGCGAGGTTGGCGATCGCCAGGCTCCAGAAGGTCTGCAGCACGCCCCGGATGCTGGTGCCGCTGATCGCCTCTTCGAAGCTGAAGTGGCTCTGGCTCAGCGTGACCACGGTCGACTCACCGTCAGCGCGGAGGCTGAACTCGGTGGTGGTCTCCACCCCGTCGAGCAGCCAGGCGAAGCGCAGCGTGTCGTCGTCGACGTGCAGCAGCCGCTGGTGGGGCGCCTCCCCCTCCGGCGTGTAGCGCCCCCAGAACTCGTACCGCCTCGGCAGCTCGACCTCGGCGTGCTCGGCCAGCCAGACGCGCAGCTCGGCGGCGTCGGTGATGGCCCGGCGGACGGCCTCGATCGGAGCGGCGAGGCGGGCGTGCATCTTCAACGATTCACTCACGGTCTTTCCCCTTCGGGTAGCAGGCCACGGCGAGCTTGAAGGCGTCTCCCTCGGCGCCGCCGTAGCGGGTGAACAGGTCCTGCAGAGCGGTCTGCAGGTCGTGCAGGAACTGCTGGCGTTGCTCCGCCGGCACCCGGATCTCACCGGACACCCCGACCGACGGCAGCTCGGGCGCGGCCCGGTCGAGCGTGGCGATGTCGGCCTGGACCTCCTCCATCAGGTCGAGCAGGTAGCCCAGGCTCAGCTCGTCGCGGGCCCGGCGCAGCCCGATCCGCCCGACCAGCCGGGGCGAGAGCCAGTAGGAGCGGGCCGCGGCCTGGTAGATGCCCTCGGTGATGCCGCGGACCTTGCGCTCGGCGACGAGGTCGACGAGACCGGCCGCGACCAGTTGCTTGACGTGGTAGTAGACGCGTTGCGGCGTCTGCTCCAGCCGGGCCGCCACCTCGGTGCAGGTGCGCGGCTCGGCCAGCTGCCGCAGCACCTCCACGCGCTGCGGCTTGAGCAGGGCTTCGGCCTGCTCGATCTGCTCCAGGTACAGGACGTCTCTCATGGCAAAATCAGTTTGTACGTACAAAACTTCTTTGTCAATGGGTTCGACGAAAGCCGCGCCGGATCGGCGCGGCTTCGTCGGCTCAGCTCGGGATCAGGGCAGCCAGTCCGGGCGCAGCGGATAGTCGTTCTGGCCGTCCGGGCCGTTGCGGGTGGCCAGCACCTGGTGCAGCTGGATGCCGTTGCGCTCGAACGCCAGCCGCGACCCGGCCATGTAGAGACCCCACACCTTGGCGGTGCCCGCGCCCACCTCGTTGACGCAGAAGTCCCAGTTCTCCACCAGGTTGCGGCCCCAACCGGCCAGCGTCAGCGCGTAGTGCTGGCGCAGGTTCTCCTCGTGGTGCACCTCCAACCCGACGTCGTGCAGCTCGCTGATCAACCGGCCCGGGCCGGCCAGCTCGCCGTCCGGGAAGACGTACCGGTCGATGAAGGCGCCGGAGCGGTGCGGCGCCCGGTTGTCCGCGCGGGTGATGCAGTGGTTGAGCAGCCGACCGCCCGGGCGCAGCCGGTCGCGCAACGCACCGAAGTAGGCCGGGTAGTTGCGCACCCCGATGTGCTCGGTCAAGCCGATCGAGGAGATCACGTCGAACTGCTCCCGCGGGGCGTCCCGGTAGTCGAGGTGGCGTACCTCGGCCAGCTCGGTCAGCCCCTCCCGCTCGATCGCTGCCTGCGCCCACTCGGCCTGCGCCTTCGACAGCGTCACCCCGAGCGCCTTCACGCCGTACTCCCGGGCCGCGTGCCGGACCATGCCGCCCCAGCCGCAGCCCACGTCGAGCAGCCGCATTCCGGGCTTGAGCGCCAGCTTGCCGGCGACCAGGTCGTACTTCGACGCTTGGGCCTGCTCCAGCGTGTCGTCCGGAGAGCGGAAGACCGCGCAGGTGTACGTCATGGACGGGCCGAGCACCTTCTCGTAGAAGGCGTTCGAGACGTCGTAGTGGTGCGAGATGGCGGAGCTGTCCCGGGTCCGGGAGTGCCGCAGCCCGTTCATCACCCGCTTCCAGCGCGGCAGCGCCTCCTGCGGCGGGGCCGGCGGCGGTCGCAGCCGCTCCCAGCCCAGCCCGCGTACCAGGTTCAGCGCGTCGGGCAGCGGCGGCAGGCGCAACTTCATGTCGTCCTTGAGCACCCGCAGCGCCTCGTACGGGTCGCCCGGATGCACCCCCTCCAGGGCCAGGTCCCCGCTGACGTAGGCGCGGGCCATGCCCAGGTCACCCGGGGCGGTGAGCAGGTAGGACAGCCCCCGCTCGGTACGGATGGACAGGGTCAGCCCGGCGTCGGCCGGGCCGACGGCGCTGCCGTCGTAGCCGGTGACCCGCATCGGCAGGTCACCGATCGTCACCGTGCGGACCACGTCCGCCACGGTCGGACCGGGCCGCCGGCCCCCCGGCGGCGGTGTTCCGGGGGCGCTCGCCGCCCCCTGGTCTCGGTCGGTCAAGCTCATGCTCGTGCTACCGCCTTTTCGTACAGTCCGGTGAACCGGTGCTCCGGGTCGTAGCGGTCCCGGACGGCGCGCCATGTCGGCCCGCCGTAGAGCCGGTCGAAGGATTCCCGGTCGTAGTACGCGTCGGAGTAGAGCGACTTGTGCCCGCCCAGCTCCGACACCGTGCGCTCGATGGACCGGTTGACGTCGCCGTCGGCGGCGCCCTCGGCCATCGGCACACTCCCCCAGAAACCGATGTTGACGTAGTCCTGCCCGGGCCGCAGCGGATATAGCGGCCAGGGCCGGGCAGAGCCGGGACCCGCCGGCTCGCGCAGTCGCAGTGGACAGAGCCAGACCGGGGTCATCCCGACGTTGCCTGCGAACCAACGCAGGAAGTCGGCCGTCCGCTCCAGTGGGATCTCCACGTCCTGCACCACCCGCTCGCGGGTGGGCTGGCCGCGCAGTCGGTCGATCCGGGCCGCGACACCGTACTGGTGTTCCATCCGGACCAGCCGGTGGTAGACGTCGCTGCGTCGCAGCCGCGCCGGCCAGAGCCGGCGCACCACCGGGTGCTGCACCCCGAACGCCGAGGAGCACCAGAACCAGTCGGTGTCCCAGCGCCAGAGATAGTCGTACGTGGTCAGCGCGTCGCGGGTGCGCCGGCGCAGCGACCGGTAGTAGATGTCCTGGCCGGTGTAGTCGCTGGGCGCCCCCTCCGCCTGATCGGTGAAGGTGCCCAGCACCAGGTACGCCTCACCGGGGCTGAACATCACGCCGTCCAGCACGTCCACCGGCACTCCGGCCCAGGCCCGGCTGGCGGTCACCTCGGCGATCGCGTCGATCAGCTCTTCCAGCCGGCTGAACCGGATGTTGCGCAGCGCCACGTAGCGGCGGATCGGCTGGAGTTCGATGCGAAGCCGGGTGGCGTAGCCGAGGCTGCCCAGCGAGTTGGGGAAGGCCGCGTAGAGCTCGGCGTGCTCGCCGTCGGGGCGGGCGGTGACGATCTCGCCCGACCCGGTGAGCACGTCCAGCTCGATGACCGACTCATGTGGCAGGCCGTTGCGGAACGAGGTGGACTCGATGCCCAGCCCGGTGACCGCGCCGCCCAGCGTGATGGTGCGCAGCTGCGGCACCACCAGCGGCATCAGCCCGTGGGGCAGGGTCGCGTCGACCAGGTTCTCGTAGGTGCACATGCCCTGCACGTCGGCGGTCCGGGCCGCCGGGTCGACGCCGAGGACGCCGGTCAGGCCACTGACGTCGAGGCCGGGGGTGTGCACCGCGGCGCGGGGGCGGAACAGGTTGGAGGTGCGTTTGGCGAGCCTGACGGTCTCTCCGGGCGGCACCGCCGCGTACGACTGTCGCAGCAGGTCCACCGCACTGTCGTGATCGACCGGTTGATGATCCACACGGACGGCGCACATGTGATCACTGTACGCGCCTTGTTGCCTGCGGCATCGGTTGTCCACGTTGACCTTTTCACACTTCCGGCCAGCTCCCGCCGGGTTACCGTGCACCTCATGCCGACCCCCGCGCTCGCCGCGCTCGACGCCACCGGGCTGCCCTACCGGGTGATCCGGCACGGGCCGGTGACCAGCCTCAGCGAGGCCGCGACGGTGCGTGGCGTGGCGGTGCCCGACGTGGTGAAGAGCATCGTCGTGCGACGCGGCCCGGACGACCACCTCTTCGTGCTCACCCCCGGCGGCCGGGTCATCTCCTGGCCGAAGCTGCGCGCTCTGCTCGGCGTGAGCCGCCTCTCGATGCCCGACGCGGCCACCGCCAAGGAGGTCACCGGCTACGAACGGGGCACCATCACTCCGTTCGGCGCCACCACCGCCTGGCCCGTGATCGCCGACGAGCGGCTGCGCGGACGGACCATCACGCTCGGCGCGGGCGAGCACGGCCTCTCCGTGGCGGTGGACGCCGACGCCGCGTTGGCGGCCCTGCACGCCACCGTCGCCGACGTCACCGACCCGGAGCCGACCCGCTGAGGGCGGTCGACGCGGCCCGCACGGCGACCAGCGTGGCCTCGGGAGGCCGCCGGAGCAGGACGACTGGCCCGGCGGCACCGACGTGGGCCAGGATGACCGCATGTCCCTCCCGGGTGACCGCTCCGAGGCCTCCGGCACCGTCTACGGCGGTCGCCAGCCGGCGCGTTCCCTCCTGCCCCGGGACCCGCTGCTGCGGGTGGCCCTCGCCGTCGGGCTGGTCGGCGTACTCCTCGGGGTGGTCTTCGCCACCGGCGTGCTCGGTGGCGGCGACGGGCCGGCCACACCCGCGGCGGTCACTTCACCCGGCACCGCCCAGGCCCCGTCGCCGGCCGTGAGCGAGCCGGCGCCGAGCACCCCGGCCGCGCCCTCCCCGACCCCGGCAGCCACCACCCCGGCCGGACCGCCCACCGGGCCGAGAGTGCTCCGGGCGGTCGTCTCCGGGCTCTGCCTCGGCCTCGACGGCGACGGCGAGAAGGCCGAGGCGGAACTCGCCGCCTGCTCGGGCGGTCCGGAGCAGCAGTGGGTCGTCAACCCGATCACGGCGGACGCGGTGACGCTGACCAATGCGGCCTACGGCCAGTGCCTAGACGTCGAGGGTGGCAGCGCGGACGACGGGTCGAAGTTGCAGCAGTTCCCCTGCCACGGTGAGGTCAACCAGCAGTGGCGGCTGACCCCGACGGGGACCGGGCCGGTGCTGCTGGTCGCGATGCACAGCGGCAAGTGCGGCCAGGTCGAGGACGACGGCGACGAGGCCGGCGACGCCGTCAAGCAGGAGCCCTGCGACGGCGCCGCCCGGCAGCAGTGGACGCTCAGCTGACGGCTAGCCCCGGTAGCTCCACGCCCGCCGGCCCACCGGCGCGGCGGTGACCAGCACGGGCGCGGGTTGGGCACCGGCGCGGCGGCGGCGCAGCAGCAGGGACAGCCCGGCCGCGCCGATCGACAGCGCCCCGGCGACGTACCAGGCCAGCGCGTAGTCGCCGAGCCGGTCCCGGACCAGTCCGGCGCCGGTGGCGGCGATCGCCGCGCCGAACTGGTGGGAGGCGAACACCCAACCGAACACCACGGCCCCGGAGCTGCCGAAGTACTCCCGGCAGAGCGCCACGGTCGGCGGCACGGTGGCCACCCAGTCCAGCCCGTAGAAGATGATGAAGACGAGCATGCTCGGCTCGGCGCTGTTGGCGAAGAGGCTCGGCAGCACCAGCAGCGACGCGCCGCGCAGCCCGTAGTAGGCCCCGAGCAGCAGCCGGCTGTCCACCCGGTCGGTCAGCCAGCCGGAGGCAATGGTGCCGACGATGTCGAAGAGTCCGACCAGGGCCAGCAGACCGGCCGCGGTGGTCTCCGCCATCCCGTGGTCGTGGGCGGCGGGCACGAAGTGCGTGCCGACCAGCCCGTTGGTGGTCGCGCCACAGATCGCGAAGCCGCCGGCGAGCAGCCAGAACGGCCGGGTCCGCGCCGCCTGGGCCAGCGCGCCGACCGCGCGGGCGGCCGCCCCGCCGGTCGGCGCCGGGGCCGGGGTGACCTCGGTCGCGCCGTAGGCGGGCAGGCCGAGATCCGCCGGGTGCTCGCGCAGCAGCCAGACCACCAGCGGTACGACCGCCAGCGCGGCCACGGCGACGACGAGCGCCGCCGCCCGCCAGCCGTGGTCGCGGACCAGCACGGCGAGCAGCGGCAGGAAGACCAGCTGCCCGGCCGCCCCGCCGGCGGTGAGCACGCCGGTGACCAGGCCCCGCCGCCGGACGAACCAGCGCCCGGTGATGGTCGCCACGAAGGCCAGCGCCATCGAGCCGGTGCCCAGCCCGACGAGCACACCCCAGCAGAGGATGAGCTGCCAGCTCGCGGTCATGAACACGGTCAGCCCGCTGCCCGCCGCCACCAGCAGCAGCGCGACGGCGACCACCCGCCGGATGCCGAACCGGTCCATCAGCGCCGCGGCGAACGGCGCGGTCAGCCCGTAGAGCAGCAGGTTGACCGAGACGGCGGCGGAGATGGTGGCCAACGGCCAGCGGAACTCGGCGTGCAGTGGGTGCAGCAGCACGGACGGGGTGGCGCGGAAGCCGGCCGCGCCGACCAGCGCGACGAAGGCGACGGCGGCGACGAGCCAGGCGGGGTGCAGACGGCGTTCTCGGGTCACGGTACGAGTCTCGGCATCGCCGGGCGCCGCGACGAGTGGCCGGGGAGCCATCATGCGCAATAATTGGGCCATGACCGCTTCGCCGCCGCACCGGATCGCCGTGCTCGCCCTCGACGACGTCGTCGGCCTCGACCTCGGCACTCCCTCGCAGGTCTTCAGCACGGCCCGCTCCGCCGACGGCGTGTCGATGTACCAGGTCGACGTCTGCACCCCCGGCGGCCGGCCGGTCCGCAGCACCGCCGGCTACCAGGTGACCCCCGAGCACGGGCTGGAGTTGATCGAGAAGGCGGACACCGTGATCGTCCCCGGCATCCACTCCGGGGCGCCGCTCACCGACGGGACGCTGGACGACGAGGTCACCGCCGCCCTGCGTGCCGCGTACGAGCGGGGCGCCCGGATCATGTCGATCTGCACCAGCGCCTTCGTGCTCGCCGCCGCCGGCCTGCTCGACGGGCGGCGGGCCACCACCCACTGGGCGTACGCCGACCGGTTCCGCCGGCTGCACCCCGACGTCGACCTCGACCCGGACGTGCTCTTCATCGACGACGACCGGGTGCTCACCTCGGCCGGGGTGGCCGCCGGGATCGACCTCTGCCTGCACGTCATCCGCACCGACCACGGCACCGAGGTGGCCAACCGGGCGGCCCGGCGCTGCGTGGTGCCCCCGTGGCGGGAGGGTGGCCAGGCCCAGTACATCGAGCACCCGGTGCCGAAGGTCGCCGACAGCAGCACCGCCACCGCCCGGGAGTGGGCCCGGCAGCGGCTGCACGAGCCGGTCAGCCTGCGCGACCTGGCCGAGCAGTCCCGGATGAGCGTGCGCACCTTCACCCGGCGGTTTCGCTCGGAGACCGGCCTCAGCCCGGCGCAGTGGCTGCTCCAGCAGCGCACCGACCACGCCCGGCTCCTGCTGGAGACCACCGACCTGAGCATCGACCAGGTGGCCCGCCGCTGCGGCTTCGGCACCGCGGCGGCACTGCGCCAGCAGCTGCACCTGCGGATCGGAGTGGCCCCCTCGGCCTACCGCCGGGCCTTCCGCCGGCAGCCGGCATCGGCCGAACCGACGCCCGCTTGACCGTGAAGCCGGCGCTCGCCTGCTCCCAGGCCGACGACCGACGACTCACCGGCGGCGCCGGCGCATCCGCGCCCGGGCGGGCGGCTTGGCCGACCGGGGCCGGCGCCGGCCGGAGGGCTGCGTCGGGGCCGGCCGCTCGTCGCCCGGGCTGACCCACCACCAGAGGATCATCGCCGTCAGGACGAGGCAGAAGATCCCGACGATCAACCCCGTCTGCCATTCGTCCCCCGGCGGCCACGCCCTCGACGCCTCCGCCCCTCTCACCCGGGCGTCGACGACGAGCGGCTTCCCCGCGGTACGGGGGTCCTCGTCGAAGTCCTCCTGGTAGGCGACACGGGCGATCCGAACGGCTCCGTCGGCCGAAACGAAGTTGCCCTCGCACTGCCACGGGTCGCCCCGGGCCCACTCGTTCACCGCGCACCGGGAGAGACTGACCGTCCCGCCGACCCCCGACTTCTCGGCCCGCAGGTGGTCGACGCCGGCGCTCAGCGGCATGGAGGCCAGGAAGAGGAAGAACCCGACCAGCACCACCCCGACCAGGTTGAACCATCCGAGTTCCCAGACGTGATCCACCCGCCGCAGCAGCGCGCGCCGCACCCCTGACATGCCCGCAGGGTAGGTGACCGCCACCACGGCCCGGCGTTCTCGAGCGGCCGTCCCGCCGGTCAGCCGGTGCGCAGCATCCGGAGCTGGGCCAGGTGCTTGGGCAGGTGTACGTGGGCGTGCAGGTCCAGGGTGCGGCCCCAGGGCAGCGGCTGGTCGACGTTCAGGTCGAAGCCCTCGCGCAGGTGAGTCTCGACCGGCGTCTCCGCGGCCAGGCCGAGCCGATCGGTGAGCGTGCAGAGCTTCTGGCTGGTCGCCCGGAAGAGCGTGGCCAGGCCGTCCAGACCGCCGCACTCGGCGACCAGCGCGTCCACCTGCGGGCGGTGGATGGTCTCCAGGTCGTAGTACGCGAACGGCGACCCGGCCAGCACCGCCTCGGTCGCCTCGGTCATCAGCTCGTCGTTCGCGGCCAGGTGCGCCACGATCTGCTCGGCGCTCAACTGCCCCTCCGGCGGTGGCCCGAAGCCCCCCGCGTCGATCTCGCCGAGCAACGCGTCGTACGCCCGCCGCAGCCCTCCGCTCTCCATCACCCCAGTCAACCCCGCCCCGCCCCGTCGATCATGCAGGTGTGGTGCCCGGTTCACCCGGACGGGCGGCTTTCGTCCCCCACCACAACTGCATGATCGACGAGCGTCAGCGGCGGGACTGGCGGGAGCGGAGGTAGTCGGAGACGACGTACTCGCCGAGATCGTCAGGGTCGGGGGTGAACATCCGGCCCTTCGAGCGGCGGGCCACCGCGTCCACGAAGCGGCGCAGGCCGGCGTCGTCGCCGAGCATGAAGAGGTTCAGCGTCGCCCCGTAACGGGCCAGCCGGTCCACCTCGCGGATGGTCGCCTCGATCGTCTCCGGCAGCGGCGGCCAGTGGAACAGCGGTTCACCGTCGTCCGGGTCCAGGTGGGCGGTCGGCTCCCCGTCGGTGACCACCAGCACCACCGGCTCGGCGTCCGGGTGCCGGCGCAGATGCCGACCGGCCAGCCGCAGCGCGTGCTGCAGATTGGTGCCCTGCTCGAAGTCCGGGTCGACGGCGGCCAACTCCTGTTGGGTCAACGGCATCGCCTGCCGGCCGAACCCGACGATCTGCAACGCGTCCTGCGGGAACCGGGTCGCCATCAGGTGCGACAGGGCCAGCGCCGTCTGCTTCATCGGCCCCCACCGCCCCTGCGAGATCATCGAGTACGACAGGTCGACGCAGAGCACCACCGCCGCCGAGGCCCGCCGCTCGGTCTCCACCACCTCGAAGTCGTCGACCGCGAGCTGCACCGGCACCTGCGGACCGGCCCGGCGCACCGCCCGGGTCAGCGTCCGGACCACGTCCAGCGGCTGCTCGTCGCCGTACTCCCAGGGCCGGGAGCCGCCGCTCACCTCGCCGGCGGCACCCGCCGAGCGCAGGTCGTGCTGGCCGCGCGGACCGGCGGTCAGATCGACGAAGACCCTTCGCAGCGCGGTCCCGCCGAGGCGGCGCAGCGCCTTCGGGCTCAACGTCAGGCCCTCGGCGTCCCTGCTCACCCAGCCCTGCCGGCGCAGCTCCCGCTCCAGCTCCCGCAGCCGGCGTACGTCGTCCGCGGCGTCCCGGCCCAGTGTGCGGGCCACCGCCTCCACGTCGACGTCGTCCAGGGTCGCCCCCGGGTGCTCCTGGTCCAGCTGGTCGAGCAGGTCGTCCAGCTCGGCGATCTCGTCGAGCGCGCCGGCCGCCTCGCCGTAGCCGAGCGGCTGCTCGCCCCGCACCCGCTCGCCGCGCCCCCAGCGCAGGTCGGGCCGGAGCGCCCGCAGATGCCCGTCGAGCGCGGACAACTCGCCGGCCAGCCGGTCACCCAGCGACTGCTGCATCAGCCCGGCCAGCTCCTCGCGCTGCCGGTCCGACAGCGAGCGCATCAGCCGCTCACCGGCCGCCGCCCGGCGGGCCAGCACGTCGACCAGCTCGTCGACGTCCTTCGGCTGCTCCGGGAAGAACTCCCCGTGCCGGCGCATGAACTCGGCGAACGCGTCGGTGGTGTCCTCCGCGCGGGCGTGCCGAGCCAGCAGGTCGTTCAGGTCGCCCATCATCTCGCCCAGCCGCTGCTGGGCCGCCGGATCGGCGGAGGCCCGCACCGCGTCGCGCAGCCCGGCGAAGCGCTGGCCCAGCACGTCGTCGCGGAGCCCGTCGAGGATCTGCTGGTACGACCGGCGGGCGTCCTCGCTGGCCCACTCGTAGCCGGACAACTCCTGCACCGCCCGCGCAGTGGAGCGGGGCAGGTTGTTCAGCACCGACTCGGCGAACCGCGCGGCATCGTCGTCTCGATCGCGCAGCTCGTCGCGCTCGGCCGCCAGCGCCTGGTCGAGCAGGGCCCGCGACCGGGTCACCGCCCCGTCCAGGTCGCCCCGGCGCAGCGCCTCCCGGCGCAGCCGCCGGGCCCGGGCGGCCAGCTCGTCCAGCCCGGCGCGCCCCTGCGGGCCCCGGCGCAGCAGGTCACGCAGCGCCTCGCGCAGGCTGCCGCCGGCCAGCACCTCCGCGCCGACCGAATCCACCGCCGCGCGTACGTCGTACGGGGGCGCCAACGGGTCCGGCCCGCCGCGCCACTGCCCGTACCGGAACCGGTTGCCGGCCATGCTCAGCCCCGGCCGCCGTAGACGGTGCGACCGGAGTCGGTGACGTCCTTGCCGAGCCGGCGGGTCAGGTGCAGCCCCTCCAGCACGAACTCCACCCCGGCCGCGGCCTCCTCGGGAATCGGCGCATCGCCCATCCCGAGCCGGTCCAGCACCTTCGCCAGCCCAGGCACGGTGCCCACCTGGCGCAGCAGCTCCGCCGAGCTGACCAGCTCACCGGTCTCGACCACGGTGCCCTCGGCGACCAGCTCGGTGAAGCCGGAGAGGTCCAGCCCGGCCAGCCGGGCCCGGAACGTCTCGGCGGTGGCGGTGCGCAGCAGGTGCGCCAGGATCTCGACCTCCCGCCCCTCCTCGCCGCTCTCGAACTCGACCTTGCCGCGAAGGGTGGAGGTCACCGACACCGCGTCGCCCACCCGGGCCACCGGCGCTTCGGGCCGTACCGTCGCGTCGCCGGCACCGGACGCGGAGCCGGCGGCGAGCAGGCCGGCGCGGCGCAGCGCGGCTCCGGCCACCGTCTCGGCCGCGGCGATCGCGAACCGGGCGGAGACCCCGGAGCGCGGGTCCACCGACGGCGACTCGCGCACCGCCCGGGCGAACCGCGCGAGCACCTCCAGCACGTGCTCCGGCACCTCGGCGACCAGGTCGGCCTCCTGCCGGATCAGGGCCAGCTCCAGGTCCAGGTCGACCGGGTAGTGGGTGCGGATCTCCGCGCCGAACCGGTCCTTGAGCGGGGTGATGATGCGCCCCCGGTTGGTGTAGTCGTCGGGGTTGGCGCTGGCCACCAGGAGCAGGTCCAGCGGCAGCCGCAGCTGGTAGCCGCGGACCTGGATGTCCCGCTCCTCCAGCACGTTGAGCAGCGCGACCTGGATCCGCTCGGCCAGGTCGGGCAGCTCGTTGACAGCGAAGATGCCCCGGTTGGTACGCGGCACCAACCCGAAGTGGATCGTCTCCGGGTCGCCGAGGGTCCGCCCCTGGGCGATCCGGATCGGGTCGACGTCGCCGATCAGGTCACCGACGCTGGTGTCCGGCGTGGCCAGCTTCTCGCCGTACCGCATCGACCGGTGCAGCCAGCCGACCGGCAGGTCGTCCCCGGCCTCGGCGACCTGGGCCCGGGAGGCCGGGGTGAGCGGGTGCAACGGGTGCTCGTTGAGCACCGAGCCGGCGATGACCGGGGTCCACTCGTCCAGCAGCGCGGCCAGCGAGCGGATCAACCGGGTCTTGCCCTGGCCCCGCTCGCCGAGCAACACCACGTCGTGCCCGGCGAGCAGCGCACGCTCGACCTCGGGCAGGACGGTGTCGTCGTAGCCGACGATGCCGGGGAAGCGGTCGGCGCCGGCCCGCATCCGGGCCAACAGGTTGTCGCGGAGTTCCTGCTTGACGGTGCGGTAGCGGTGGCCGGCCGCCCGCAGCTCGCCGAGCGTGCCGGGCAGGTCGGCCGGTGGAACCGGGATTACCGGGTTGGGCGCAGTCACCCGACCACGCTAGCGCGGTCCGGGCGGGGGTGCCCCTGCGTTGAGGGGCACCCCCGCTCCCACCCTCAGCCCCGGCCACAACGCGTGCAGCCACCGCGCCGACGCAGGTGGTACGCGTAGGTGGCCGCGCCGAGGGCCACCGGCCAGACCGGCCAGAGCAGCATCGGGGCGCTGGCCGCGGTGAAGCCCTCGCCGGCCATGGACCAGAAGTCCGGGGTGCCGACCAGCCCCGCGGTGGCCGCGGCGACCGCCACCGCGACCACGCTGGCCGGGATGACCGCCAGGCGCACCGGCACCGGACGCCCGGCCAGCCCCAGCATCCAGCGCGGGAAGCACTCGCCCCAGCGCTGGACCAGGCCGAGGGTGAGCAGCGCGCCGACGGTGGCGAAGGCGCCCAGCCCGAGACCGGCCCAGACCAGGCCGGTCTCCTGCATCTCGGTGAGGAAGTCCCGGGAGATGCCGAGCGGGATGCCGACCGCCCAGGCGAACCGGGTCAGCGCGTACGCGAAGGGGATGGCAGCGGCGATGCCGGCGGCCCACCGACCCCAGCGGGCGGCGGCGGCCGGGGTGGCCCAGGCCCGCTCGGCGTTACCTCGTCCGCAGGCCAGGCAGGCGTCGGCGGTACGGCGCAGCCAGACCAGCACCGCGCCGGCCAGCAGCAGCCCGCCGAGCACGGCGGCGAACCGGGCGAGGAGCGGCCAGGTGAAGATCTCGGCGTAGTCGACCGGCGGCCAGCCGAACGGTGCACCGAGGATCAGCATCGGCGCGTAGCCGAGCATGGTCAGCACCTGGGCGTCCGGCACGACCACGGCGAGGACGAGCGCGACCGCCCCGGTGTAGCCGGCGAGCAGCGTCCGCAGCGGGCGGGACGGGCGGACCGCCGGGCGGCTCATCGCCAGCGCGGCGACCGCCGCGGTGAGCAGCAACCCGGCGAAGAGCGGCGCGCCCAGCCCGACCGGGATCAGCCGCAGCAGGTTGAGGTCGCTGTCCGGGTCGTTCGCGCCGAACGGATAGCCGGTGCCGGTGAGCGCGGCGACGAGGGCGAGGACGCCCCAGAGGCCGAGCCAGCTGGCGGCCAGCGGGGCGAGTCGGTCGGGCCAGCGGATGGCCGGGCGAGGTGGCGCATCGGTGATCGTCATGCTCTCAGCCTCGGCCGGCGCGGCCCGGAAACCCTCCCGTGAGCCGGTGAACCCGCTCCCCCGCCGAGGGGAGCCGTCGGCAGCGGCGACGCGCCGGGCTCAGCCGGCCGGGGTGACGAAGCCCGACTCGTACGCGGCGATCACCGCCTGCGTCCGGTCGCGTACCCCCAACTTGGCCAGCACGTTGCCGACGTGCGTCTTGACCGTCTCCACCCCGACCACCAGCTGCGCGGCGATCTCCGGGTTGGAGAGCCCGGCCGTCATCAGCCGGAGCACCTCGGCCTCTCGCTCGGTCAGCCGGGCCGTCCGCAGCCGATCGCCGCCCCGCCCCCCGTACGCCCCGACCAGCCGGCGGATCGCCGCCGGGAAGAGCAGCGACTCGCCCGCGGCGACCACCCGTACCGCCTCGACCACCTCGGCCGGCCGGGCCCGCTTCAGCAGGAAGCCGCTCGCCCCGGCGCGCAGCGCGTCGTAGACGTACTCGTCGTTGGCGAAGGTGGTGACCACCAGCACCCGGGGCGGGTCGGCGGACGCGGCCAGCAGCCGCCGGGTGGCCTGGATCCCGTCGATCCCGGGCATCCGCACGTCCATCAGCACCACCGCCGGGCGGTGCCGGGCGACCAGCGGCGGCACCTCGGCGCCGTCCGCGGCCTCGGCGAGCACCCGCAGGTCGGGCTGGGCGTCGATGATCGCCCGCAGCCCGACCCGGACCAGCTCGTCGTCGTCGACGACCAGTACGCCGATCGTCACCGCGGCCCCCGGTAGGGCAGCCGCACCTGGATCCGCCACCGGTCGCCCTCCGCCCCCGCGCTCAGCCGGCCACCGAGAAGCAGCACCCGCTCCCGCACGCCGTCCAGGCCCCGGCCGCCCCGCCCCGGATCGGGCCGGCGCTGGCCCGGCAGCAGCTCGTTGACCAGCTCCAGCTCCAGTTCGTCCGGCCCGACGTCGAGCCGGAGCGTCACGGGCCCCCGGCCGTGCCGGGCGGCGTTGGTCAGCGCCTCCTGGACGATCCGGTAGCCCTCCCGGGAGACCACCGCGGGCAGGGCGGCCGGGTCACCGACCCGACGTGCCCGCACGGGCAGGCCGGCGGCGCGGGTGTCGGCGACCAGCCGGTCCAGGTCGGCGAGGCTGTGCTGTGGCGTCGCGGCGCTCGGCGCGCCGTCGGGTTCGCGGAGCAGCCCGAGGACCTCGTCGAGTTCGTCCATCGCGGTCCGGCCGGTCTCCTCGATCGCGGCCAGCGCCCGGCGCACGAACTCCGGGTCGCTGTCGAGCACCGCACGGGCCGCCCCGGCCTGCAGGGTGGCCACCGTGAGCGCGTGGCCGACGGAGTCGTGCAGCTCCCGGGCCAGCCGATTGCGTTCGGCCAGCCGGGTCGCCCGGGCCTCCAGCGCGGCGATCCGCTCGGCCGGCGCCGGCCCGAGCAGCACCGGCGCCATCGACGCGGCCAGCGCGCCGAGCCCCGCGACGGCGTACCCGAGGCCGGCCAGCAGCAGCACCCCGGTCAGCGTCAACCAGCCGGTGTCCTGCCCGTCCAGCGGCCCGAACCGCACGTCGGTGATCACCTCGCTGCCGACGCCGAACTGCTGGGCGATGAAGGCCAACGCCAGCGGCACCGCGCTGAGCAGCGCGAGCATCAGCAGCCCACCGACGGTCAGGTGGACGGCGATCCAGAGCGCGGCGCGCAGCCGGGTTTCCCGGTCGCCGCGGTGCCCGGGCGCTGAATCGGGCAGTTCGACGCCGAGCAGCGCCCGGGCGGCGGCGATCTCCAACGCCCGGCTGCCGTCGAGCAGCAGCGGTACGACCGCGATCAGCACGGCCACCACGAGCAGGCCGACCGACAGCAGCCGGGGCACCGCCGGGCCGGTGAAGAGCTGCCCGAAGGCCACCGCCAGCAGCACGTACGGCAGCACGAGCACCCCGCCCAGCAGCAGGAAGACGCCGCGCCGCCAGGTGCTGGCGGCGACCAGCGGAGCCACGGCCGCTCGGGGGTTCACCGGCTCATTCTGCCGCCGGCACGCCCGTGACCGACTCCCCCGTGCCGGGGATATCTCAGCGGTGCTCGCGCACGTACCGCTGCGGATCCTTGTCCTGGAAGGCCAGGTCACGACCGTTCTTGTGTTCGCCGTAGAAGGTCAGCCAGCGGTGGCCCAGCTCGGCCCGCAGCTCGGCCCCGGCGTGCCGGCGGAAGTCCGGCAGCGCCTCGTCCTCCTCCTCGGCGAGGTGCTCGCTGTTCTCCCGGCGGGCCCGCCAGACCGCCGCCCACCACTCGTCGGAGCCGACCGGGTGCAGCTTGGCCTCGGCGATCGCGTCGCGGATCTTGTTGTGGTCCCCGACCGCGTCGGCGGTCTCGGCCTCGCCGTCGTCGCCGTGACGGACCAGGTGCGGGTAGAGGATGCTCTCCTCGGCCTCGGCGTGGATGTCCAGGTGCAGGGCGAGCGCCTCCCAGATCGCCAGCAGCTCCTGCTCGTCCTGCGCGTCGTCCAGTCGGGCGAAGCCACGCCGGAACGCGGCGTGGTCGTCCATGATCATCGCGGTGATGTCGTCCATCGTGGTCCCCCGCTCGGTGTTCGGCGTCAGGGTCAACTGCCCACCGGCGGACTTGGTCACGCCAGCCGGCACCTCGGGCCACCCCACCGGGGCGACTACGCTCATGATCGTGACCTACCTCGCCGCGGACGACCGCTACGACACCATGACCTACCGGCGCAGCGGGCGCAGTGGCCTGCGGCTGCCCGCCATCTCCCTCGGCCTGTGGCACAACTTCGGCCCGGACCGCCCCTTCGAGCGGCAGCGGGACATCGTCCGCCGCGCGTTCGACCTCGGGGTCACCCACTTCGACCTGGCCAACAACTACGGCCCGCCGCCCGGTGCCGCCGAGGAGAACTTCGGCCGGCTGCTCGCCACCGACCTGAAGCCCTACCGGGACGAGCTGGTCATCTCCAGCAAGGCCGGCTACCTGATGTGGCCCGGCCCGTACGGCGAGTGGGGCTCGCGCAAGAACCTGATCTCCTCGCTGGACCAGTCGCTGCACCGGATGGGCCTGGAGTACGTCGACATCTTCTACTCCCACCGGTTCGACCCGGACACCCCGCTGGAGGAGACGATGGGCGCGCTGGACGCCATTGTCCGCTCCGGCAAGGCGCTCTACGTCGGCGTCTCCAACTACAACTCCGAGCAGACCGCGCGAGCCGCCGCGATCCTGCGTGAGCTGGGCACCCCGCTGCTGATCAACCAGCCGGCCTACTCGATGTTCAACCGGTGGACCGAGACCGACGGCCTGCTGGACACCCTGGAGCAGGTCGGTAGCGGCTGCATCGCGTACAGCCCGCTGGCGCAGGGGCTGCTGACCGACCGCTACCTGGGTGGCATCCCGGCCGACTCCCGGGTGCGGACCAGCGTCTTCCTCAACGAGAGCGACCTCAGCGAGGAGCGGATGGCGACCATCCGCGGGCTCGCCGCGATCGCTGAGGGGCGCGGCCAGTCGCTGGCCCAGCTCGCGCTCGCCTGGGCGCTGCGCGACCCGCGGATGACCAGCCTGATCATCGGGGCGAGCAGCGTGCCGCAGTTGGAGACCAACATCGCGGCGCTGGACAACCTCGACTTCACCGCCGAGGAACTGGCCGAGATCGATCGGCTGCTCGGCTGAGCCTCACCAGATCCGGCGCTGCCCGGCCCGGTGGTTGCGTACCTCGGACCGCCGGCCGGGCGGCGGCCCACCGGCCCGGCGCAGCCGCCGGCCGGCCACCAGCAGGACGAGGATGATCACGGCTACCGCGCCGGCCAGCACCGGCCAGCGCCCGCCGAGGTCGGTCACCGACGCGACCGGGACGCCCGGCTCGGCGGCCACCGCCGCCACCGGGTCGGCGGGGACCGCCGGGGCGCTCCCCGCGGCGGCCGGCGAGCCGGCCGGCCGGGCAGCTCGGGTGGGCTTGGCCCCGGCACCGGTCGCAGCCGGGCGGAAGACCACGTCGGAGCACGAGTAGTAGGTGTCCGGCGTGTTCGAGTTCTGCCAGATGGTGTAGATCAGGTGCCGGCCGCTGCGCCCGGTCGGAAGCCGCCCCGCCAGCTGGTAGGCGCCCGCCCGTACCGGCGGATCGGTCACCGTCAGAAACGGGCGCGCATCCAGGTCGTCCCAGGTCAGCCGGGTGCGCGGGTCGTAGCCGGGCCGGGTGACGTAGAGCCGGAACGTGCCCCGGTGCGGGATGGTGGTCCGGTAGCGGAAGCCGAAGCGGGCACCGGGGGTCAGCTCGGTCGCCGGCCAGTCGGTGCGGGCCAGATCCAACCCCCGGTACGCCGACAGACCGCCGCTGCACAGCTCCCCGTCCGGGATCCGCTCCCGGTCCCGGCCGTCGACCGCG
Source organism: Micromonospora sp. NPDC051006 (assembly GCF_044456245.1). NCBI lineage: Bacteria > Bacillati > Actinomycetota > Actinomycetes > Micromonosporales > Micromonosporaceae > Micromonospora > Micromonospora sp. NPDC051006. The sequence goes on along the minus strand of NZ_JBITFP010000003.1, from coordinate 169,276 downwards.
GCCACCCGGACGTTGTCCCACTCCCGTACCGCCGCGCCGGCCGCGACCGCCGCACGGCAGGCCGCCTCCGCCGCGTGCCGGCCCTCCGGACCGCAGGCCGCGGCCCGGCTGATCGGGTTGGTCGGCGCACCGTGCGCGGCGGCGGGCACGGCGCTGAACGGTACGGTCGCCGCGGCGACCAGCACGGCGGCGAGCATTCGGGACACGGGCATGGCGTCGACCTCCCGTAGTGGTACGGGTGGACGCGCCGAATCGTTCGATCCATCCCGGCCCGGCCGTCCGGTCACTCGTCGCCGGGGTCGCACCGGGACGCGGCACCCGGGAGAGCAGGGGAATCGCCGCCGCGGCCCTGGCGTTTGAATCCATGGAACCGAACAAGGCCCCCAGACCCGAGGAGGGTCAGAGATGAAGGTACGCAGCTCCCTGCGGTCGCTGAAGCAGAAGCCGGGTTCGGTGGTGGTCCGCCGCCGCGGCCGGGTCGTCGTGGTGAACCGCGCCAACCCGCAGTGGAAGAGCCGCCAGGGCTGACATCTGACGTCACATACATTCGGCGCCGTCGCGTTGCGACGGCGCCGAACTCTGTTCCAGGGCCGGTGCCTCGGCGCCTGGTCAGCCGCGACACGCGGAGACGCCGCTGGCCGGCACCCGGATCCGGGTGCCGGCCAGCGATCAGACCGTTCTGTGTCAGCTGTTCCAGTACTGCGCGACCAGGTCAGCGGCCTGCTGCTCCCACTGGGCGTAGGCGTCCGGGTAAGCCGACACCTGCACCGTCTGCGCGGCCTCGGTCAGCGGCATGTCCTGCCAACCATCAACCTGCTTCAGACCCTTCTGGAACGCCATCGTCGAGTACTCAGGATCCGTGATCTGCTCCGGCGTACCCCAACCACTGGACGGGCGCTGCTGGAACAGACCCAGCGAATCATGGTCGTTCATGTCGCCGAGGTGGCCCAGGTTCTCCAGCTTCGACTCCTGCAGCGACGTGGCGATCGAGATGACCGCGGCCCGCTCGTCCAGACCCGACTTCTTCGTCGCCGCGATGATCGCCTTCACATTCTTGGTCTGCTCGTCGTTCAGGTCGATGTGGGACTGCTCGCCCTGCACGCCGTGCGGGATCAGCTTCGCCTTGTCCACACCCGGCTTGTCAGCCTGCAGCACCGCGACGGGCTTGCTGTCGACCGGCTGCGCGTCGTGCGCCGCGATCGGACCACCGATCACACCACCGGCGAAAGCCAGACCAGCAAGACCGATAACACTCTTACGCATGATCGTGTTCATCAGGAAAGCTCCAATTCGGGGGTAGACACCCACACCACCGACGGGGGTCGGCGTTCACGCGCGGGCGTGAAGCACCTCGACAGGGCGCTCATGAATCAAAGGGGGAAAAGTCTTCCGGCCGGGCCACACCAGCAGGGCGGCTCATCGGCCATCCGGCGTGCGAGGCCGGGGGGCCTCACGGTGCCGGGTCCAGATGTAACGACCGGGGGCCCGCCATCATTCCGGGGGGCCGGGCCACCGGCCGGGACCAGATGTAACGACCGGCAGCCCGCCATCATTCCGGGGGGCCGGGCCCGCGCCGCCGACCGGCTGACGGGGCTGCTACCTCGGCCGTCGCGGATATTCAACGACGCCCGGCCACCCATCATTCCGGCCCCCCGATGCCCCCGGTCACATCCCGAACCGCCCATCCGGCGCGAACCGGCCGACACGGGCGGACCGGCTCGGCCATGAATCGGACGATCGACTCGTTCGTCGGATGTCGCGAGATGCGGACGGCGAGGACATTCGGACATCCCACCGCCCGAGTGGATCAAAGGGGCGTCGCTCGGGTGGATCAGCGGCGCGAGGTTGGTCGTCCTCCTTGGGCCGCCGGGCGGAATCACCGACACTCACAGGTACGGCTCGGCGACGGGCCGCTTCGCCTTCCGCGACTCCTGCTTCGGAGGACCGATCGATGAAACCGGACACCATCGTCCTGATCCACGGCTTCTGGGTGACACCACGCAGCTGGGAGTACTGGAAGGCGCACTACGAGCGGCAGGGCTACCGGGTGCTCACGCCCGCGTACCCCGGCTACGAGGTCGAGGTCGAGGCGCTCAACGCCGACCCGACCCCGATCGAGAAGGTGACCGTACCGGAGATCATCGCGCACCTGGAGTCGGTGATCCGCGACCTGCCCACCGCGCCCATCCTGATCGGGCACTCCGCCGGAGGAGCGTTCACCCAGCTCCTGCTCGACCACGGCTTCGGCGCGGCCGGGGTGGCGCTGAACTCGGCCCCCACCGAGGGCGTCAAGGTGGCGCCCCCGTCGCAGCTGAAGTCGACGTTTCCGGTGCTGCGCAACCCGGCCAACCGGCACAAGGCGATCGGTTTCACGCACGACGAGTGGCACTACGCCTTCACCAACACGTTCAGCGAGCAGGAGTCGCACGCGCTCTACGAGCGCTACCACATCCCGGCCTCCGCCTCGATCCTCTGGGGCAGCCTGCTCGCCAACGTCCAGCCCGGCCACCAGGACGTCTGGGTCGACTACCACAACGACAACCGGGCTCCGCTGCTCTTCGTCTCCGGCGGCGAGGACCACCTCATGCCGCCCAGCGTGCAGCGCTCCAACGCCAAGCACTACAAGTCGAACACCCTGACGGAGGTCAAGGAGTACCCGGGCTACGCCCACCTGCTCACCGCCCAGCCGGGCTGGGAACAGATCGCCGACGAGGTGCTCGCCTGGGCCGTCCAGCACGCCCGGTAGCGGCATGGCCGACGTCCGGTTCACCCACATCGGCGGCCCGACCACGCTGATCGAGTTCGCCGGGCTGCGGCTGCTCACCGATCCCACCTTCGACCCGCCCGGCCGGAGGTACAGCTTCGGCTGGGGGTCGGCCTCCCGCAAGACGACCGGGCCGGCGCTGGCCGCAGCCGACCTGCCGCCGATCGACGCCGTGCTGCTCACCCACGACCAGCACGGCGACAACCTCGACGCCGCCGGCCGGGCTCTGCTGCCGGCCGCCGGCGTCGTGCTGACCACCCCGTCGGCGGCGGGTCGGCTCGGCGGCAACGCCGTCGGGCTCGCGGCCTGGCAGACCGCCACCGTCGGGTCCGGCGACCAGCGGCTCGTGGTCACCGCGACGCCGGCCCGGCACGGCCCGCCGCTGAGCCGGGCGATCACCGGGGAGGTCACCGGCTTCGCGCTGCACCGGCCCGACCGGGCGGACGGGGCCCTCTGGATCTCCGGCGACACGGTGCTGTACGACGGCGTTCGCCAGGTCGCCGAGCGGATGAGCGTCGCCACCGCGGTGCTCCATCTCGGCGCGGTCCGGTTCGGCATCACCGGGCCGGTCCGCTACACGATGAACGCCCCCGAGGCGGTCGAGCTGTGCCGGCTGCTCCGCCCGAGGACGGTGCTGCCGGTGCACTACGAGGGCTGGGGGCACTTCCGCGAGGGCCGGGAGGTCGTCGAGCGGGCCTTCGCGGCGGCACCCGTCGACGTCCGGTCGACGCTGCGCTGGCTGCCCATCGGCACCCCGGTGACGCTGCCCGACACCGGCTGACCGGCTGACGGGGAAGGACGCCGTGGGCGTGGGCCAATCGCCAGGAAGCCCGAATCCGTTGATCGTCGCGCTGTTACGGTCGGTCCAGGCGCTCTGTGGTCTGTCGACAACCGAGGGATCTTGGCCGTGTTTGACGGATTTGAAGAATTCGACATCCCGACCTCGGGTGCGGTGATCCACGGGCGACGCGGCGGAAGCGGTCCGCCCGTGCTCCTCCTGCACGGCATTCCGGAGACCCACCTCATGTGGCATCGGGTGGCGCCCTCGCTCGCCGAGCACTACACCGTCATCACCACGGACCTTCGCGGCTACGGCGACAGCGGCAAGCCACCGAGCACCGCCGACCACGAGCCGTACAGCATGCGCGCGACCGCCCGCGACCAGGTCGAGGTCATGCGGCAGCTGGGCTACGACCGGTTCCGGCTGGTCGGGCACGACCGCGGCGCGCGCTGCGCCTACCGGCTCGCGTTGGACGAGCCGGACGCGGTCACCCGGCTCGCCGTCATGGATGTCATCCCCACCGGCGACGCCTACTCGCGGGCGGAGATGAAGTTCAGCCTCGGTTACTGGGTCTGGTCGTTCCTGGCCGCACCGGAACCGGTGCCGGAGCAGTTCATCGGCGCGGCGCCGGCCGTCCTCGTCGACTACATGCTCGACAACTGGCCGGTGGTGAAGGACGCCTTCCCACCCGAGGTACGCGCCGAGTACGTCCGGACGTTCAGCGACCCGGAGACCGTCCACGCGATCTGCGAGGAGTACCGCGCCGCCGCGACGCTCGACTACCAGCGGGACGAGGCGGACCGGGGCAACCGCAAGATCGTCTGCCCGGTGCTGTTCCTCTGGGGCGAGCAGGGTTCGGTCGCGAAGCTCTACGAGGATCCGCTCGCGATCTGGCGGGGCTGGGCTGACGACGTCCGCGGCGGCCCGCTCCCGGTCGGGCACTTCATACCCGAGGAGGCGCCCGAGGAGACCACCCGCCAACTGCTCGAGTTCCTGAAGTAGCGCTGGTGCCGTAGCCGTGGCCCGGCGGTGGTTGCCCTTGGGCGGGACCTCACCCCCGTACGAGGGCGGTGACCACACGCCGGCGGCGTTCGGTGGGGTGCGCAAGCCCGACCGGGTCGTCGCGTTCAGCGATGCCGTCTTCGCGATCGCGGTAACGCTGCTCGTCCTGGAGATCCGCCCGCCGGAGGACTTCCGGCACCTGCTGCGTTCCCTGACGGAACTCTGGCCGTCCTACCTCGCATACGTGATCACCTTTCTGCTGATCGGTCAGATCTGGGTCAACCATCACGTGATGTTCGACCAGATACGGTCGGTCGACCGGCTGGTGCTGCTGGTCAACACGTTGCTGCTGATGGACATCGCCTTCCTGCCGTTCGCCGCGTCGGTCCTCTCCGACGCCTTCCACAGCGGCGACGGGCAACGCAGCGCGGTGGTGTTCTACGGCCTCGTGCTGGAGGTGGCCCCGATCATGTTCAACATCATCTGGCGGCACGTCCGGCACGTACCCTCGCTCCTCGGCGCTGTCGACGACGCCAGCGTGCGGTCGATCACCCGGCGCTTCCGGCTGGCCCTGTTCTGGATCGGGGCCGGGACCGTGCTCGGCGGGTTGGTGCCGCTCCTCGGGGTGGCGGTGATCGCGGCCTTCGTCCCGTACTACTGGCTGCCGATCCGAGGCGAGACGGCGGGGCGCCGAGACCGGTAGGGCGCACGGTTGATGCGGTCGGGTCTCGCTTATTGCTGCGGCGCGTCTGCAGGAGAGCCGACCGCCAGGTTGCGTTCGAAGATGTAGTAGACGGGGACGACGCCGATGATGGCCAGTGCCACCGGCGGGCTGAAGAAGGCGGCGGCGATCGCGGCCAGATACATGATCGACGCTGTCCCGAATCGCAGCCGCGCCTTCCAACGGGCCCGCTCCGGCACCGGTTGCTGGAGCCGCCCCGGACGCAAGGTCCATTCGAAGATCCCGGCGAAGCTGAGCCCCATGCCCAGGAAGGCAGTCGCATAGAGGATCACCGCCACCCGCGCGTCCTGCCCGCCCAGCGCGAGGTACTCGGCCACCGTCGCCGTGTCCACCGGGATGAGGACGACGAACAGCAGCAGGACGAGGTTGAGCAGGGCCAGGGTCCGGTCGACGACGGCCAGGTTCCCGATGAGGGCGTGATGGTTGACCCAGATGAGTCCGATCGTGGCGAAACTGATCAGGTAGGCGACGAACGCGGGCCAGTGGTCGCCGACCTGACGCAGGAGTGGGCCATGACCCGGACCGGCCACCGCCAGGTTCAGCGCGAGAAGCGTGATCGCGACCGCGAAGACCGCATCACTGAATACCTCCAGCCGAGTTCGGCTCACTACCCGGTTCTACCGCACCCCCGGACCTGCCGTGGGGATTCACCTCGCCACCTGTCGCCAGGCCCGGCCGCCGCCACGCCGCCCCGATCGGTAGCTCGGCTCCCGGGTTGGCTGCTCCGGACGCCCGAGAACGACGAAGGGCGTCCGTCATGTCTGACGAACGCCCTGATCGCGAAGGGTGGAGCCGAGGGGACTCGAACCCCTGACCCCCACACTGCCAGTGTGGTGCGCTACCAGCTGCGCCACGGCCCCTTGCTGTCGTCCCGGTCGCCCGGGCACTGGGAAACTATACACACGGCCGCCGGCGTGGTCATCTCGCGGGGTCCCCGGCGGGCCGACCCGCAGGCCATGGCGCGACGGCGGCTTCAGTTGAGCGCCACGTCCGGCGGGAAGTGGGCCACGGCGGCCATCATCCCGCCCTGGCGGCGGAGCACCATCGGCCACAGATCATCCGGCCGGTCGACGAAGGCGTCGCCGGGCAGCGCGTCGAGCACGAACCAGGAGCCGTCCTCGATCTCCTGCTCCAGCTGCCCCGCGCCCCAGCCGGAGTAACCCGCGAAGACCCGGATCCCGCCGACGTTCTCCCGCAGCCGCTCCGGGTCGACCGAGAGGTCGATCGTGCCGACCGCGCCGGAGACCTGGTGGAACCCCTTGACCCGCTTCACCGGCTGGCGCATCCGAGCCAGGCAGATGGCCGAGTCGGGCTGGACCGGACCGCCCTCGAAGAGCACCGCCGGGTGACGGGCCAGGTCGCTCCAGTCGCCGAGGACATCGGCCACCGGCACCTCGGTCGCCCGGTTGAGCACCACGCCGAGCGCGCCGCCCGGCTCGTGGGCCACCAGCAGCACGACCGTACGGTCGAAGTTCGGGTCCTTCAGCGCCGGGGTCGCGACCAGCAGCCGCCCGGTCATCGACTCCATCGCCCGCCCGCCGATCGCCTGGCCCTCTCCCTGCATGTCACACACCCGTCAGCCGTGCGCCGCAACGCGGGACTCGTTGTCCTGCGGGCCGGCCGGCATCCGCGCTGTCAACGCCATGCCTGGCACCATAGCCTGCGCCACGGGCCGTGGCTAAGGTCTGACCGGCGGGTGATCGGGCGGCGAAGAGGGAGTGTTGATGGGTCCTACGGCCGAACTCGCGGTGATCGGCGGCTCCGGTCTCTACGCGCTGCTCGACGGCGCGACCGAGCACCAGGTGCAGACCCCGTACGGGCCACCGTCGGACGTGGTGACCATCGCCGAGGTGGGCGGCCGACGAGTGGCCTTCCTGCCCCGGCACGGGCGCGATCACCGGTACCCGCCGCACCTGATCCCGTACCGGGCCAACCTCTGGGCGCTGCGGTCGCTCGGGGTACGCCAGGTGTTCGCCCCGTGCGCGGTCGGCGGGCTCCGCCCCGACCTCGGCCCGGGCACCTTCGTGGTGCCGGATCAGCTCGTCGACCGCACCAGCGGTCGGGCGCAGACCTACTACGACCAGGGCGCGGTGCACGTTCCCTTCGCCGACCCGTACTGCCCCCGCGGCCGGCACGCGCTGCTGGCGGCCGCGGCCGGCCGGGACGTCGCGGCGGTCGACGGCGGCACGGTCGTGGTGATCGAGGGTCCGCGCTTCTCCACCCGCGCCGAGTCCCGCTGGTACGCCTCGATCGGCGGCACGGTGGTGAACATGACCGGCCACCCGGAGGCGGTGCTCGCCCGGGAACTGGCGCTCTGCTACTCGGCCATCGCCCTCGTCACCGACCTCGACGCCGGGTTGGCAGCCGGCGAGACGGTGACCCAGGAGGAGGTGTTCCGGGTCTTCGGCGAGAACACCGACCGGCTGCGCGGGGTGCTGCTCGACGCGATCGCCGCGCTTCCGGCCGAACGGGGCTGCGCGTGCGGCCGGGCGCTGGACGGCATCACGTTGCCCTTCCCGCTGCCCTGACCGCCGCCGGGGTGGCGCTGCCGGCCACCGATGCCACCGCGACAGCCGGCCTGGCCCCGGTCGCCGGGAGCGTTCGAGCCTCGTCCGCCCGGTGGCGACCAGGCCGGTCCCGGGCGGTGGTCGGGAGCGGCGAAACGCCCGAACCGCCTGGCTCATCCCGATAGATTCGGTTGGGTCGGGGTGCGCCGAACTGTCTCCGGCGAGCCGAGCACGCGCGGCGACACGGAGGCAGGTGGCGATGGGAACGGTCCGGGAGACGACGTACGACCTGCTCCGCAGCCTCGGCATGACCACCGTCTTCGGCAACCCGGGCTCCACCGAGGAGCCGTTCCTTCAGGACTTCCCGGCCGACTTCCACTATGTGCTCGCGCTGCAGGAGGCGTCCGCGGTGGGCATCGCCGACGGGTACGCCCAGGCAACCGGCCGCCCCGCGCACGTCAACCTGCACACCGCTCCGGGCGCCGGCAACGGCATGGGCAACCTGGTGACGGCCTGGCACAACAAGACCCCGCTGATCGTGACCGCCGGCCAGCAGACCCGGGAGATGCTGCTGCTCGAACCCCGGCTGACCAACCGCCGGGCGGCCGAGCTGACCCAGCCCTACGTGAAGTGGGCCTACGAGCCGGTCCGGGCGCAGGACATCCCCGGCGCGCTGCTGCGGGCGTACGCGACCGCGGTGCAGCCACCGACCGGGCCGGTCTTCCTCTCGCTCCCGCTGGACGACTGGGCGCAGCCCGCCGACCCGCCCCCGCCGCCGCGCTCGGTGGCGACCCGCTACGCGCCCGACCCCGAACAGCTGCGCCGCTTCGCCGACGCGCTGGCGGCCAGCCGCGCCCCGGCGCTGGTGTTCGGCGCGGCGGTCGACCGGGCCGGCGGTTGGCCCGGCGCGGTCGCGCTGGCCGAGCGGCTGGCCGCCCCGGTGTGGTCGGCCCCCGCGCCGGAGCGGACCGGCTTTCCCGAGGACCATCCGCACTTCCGTGGGGTGCTGCCGTACGCGATCGGCCCGCTCGCCGACACGCTGCGCGGACACGACACCGTGCTGGTGGTCGGCGCGCCGGTCTTCCGCTACTACCCGTACGTGCCGGGCGACTACCTGCCCGACGGCGCCCGGCTGCTGCACGTCACCGACGACCCGGACGAGGCGGCGCGCGCACCGGTCGGCGACACCCTGCTCACCGACCCCGCGCTGGGCCTGGCCGCGCTGGCCGAGCTGCTGCCGGCGACGGACCGGACCCCGCCGGACGCGCGACCCGACCCCGCGCCACCCGAGGTCACCACGCCGCTGAGCCCGGAGGCGCTCTTCGCCGCGCTGGCCCGCCACTGGCCGGCGGACGGGGTGCTGGTCACGGAGACCCCGTCGAACCTGCCGGCGCTGCGCCGCCAGCTGCGGATCACCCGGCCGGCGTCGTACTTCACCATGGCCAGCGGCGGCCTCGGGTACGGCCTGCCGGCGGCGGTCGGGGTGGCCCTGGCGGAGCGGGACACCGGTCGGGGCCGGCCGGTGGTGGCGGTGATCGGCGACGGATCGTTCCACTACTCAGTGCAGGCACTGTGGACCGCGGCCCGGTTGCGGCTGCCGCTGGTGGTCGTGGTGCCGGTCAACCAGCAGTACGCGATCCTCAAGGCGTTCGCCGAGCTCAAGGAGACGCCCGGAGTGCCCGGTCTGGACCTGCCCGGCCTGGACATCACCTCGGTCGCGCACGGATACGGCTGCGCCACCGAGGTGGTGGAGACTCCCGACCAGCTCGGCGCGGCGCTCACCGCCGGCCTGCGGGCGGACGGGCCGAGCGTGCTGCCGGTCCCGATCACCACCGACCTGCCCCGGATCCTCTGATCCTGGCCTCCCCGCCGTTGCGCCGGTCGACTCCCGGCCCCTCAAACCGTTGGCGGGCGGGTGGCGGTCAACGCGGGCCCAGCGGCAGCGGAGCCCCGGTGATCACGTCCAGGACCGGTCGGGCACCCAGCGGGGCCTTCAGCGTGACGGCGACCGGCGCCAGCTTCAGCTGGTCGGTGCAGACCCCGCTGGCGCGACTCACCCCGCCGCCGACCACCACCACGTCGTCGCGTTCCTGCACCAGCGCGGTGATCCCGGTGTCGCAGGCGCCCACGCCGACGCGGTAGCTGAGCCGGGTGCCGTCCACCGCTTGGAGGTCCTGCCCGCCGACCACCTCCGGCGGTGCGGGTCGGGCCGGCGCGCTCGGCTCCGGCGCGGCGGCGACCGCCTGCGGTGCGACCGCGATGCGGGCCACCGGGCTGGTCAGCTCCTCGACGGTGAACAGCCACGCCGGCACCTGCGCCTCGCCCCGGCTGGTCCGCACGGGCGCGGTACCGAGCCGCACCGCGGTGACCGTCAACGGGGTGCAGGTGTTCTGCGGCGGGCCGGTCACCCAGCCGTCCGGTCCAGGTTCGATGGTCGGTCCGCCCTTTTCCGTGGGTGGCCGCTGCGGCCGCCCCTCGCACACCGGCGGGTCGCCCTGGTCCAGCTGCCGGTACGCCTCGACCGCGCTCAGCAGCGGGACGGTCAGCGTCCCGTCGGGGAAGCGGATGGTGCCGTCGGTTGGCCGGGTGCCGGGCAGCGCGACCTGCTCGCGGTACCAGCCGGCCTGGAACGCCGTCTCGGTGTCCGGGGTGAACCCGGGGTCGCCGGTCAGCACGGTCGGGCCCTGCAGCGGCACGTACTCCTTGGTCCACGTCGGACCGGGGTGCCAGGCCTCGGCGACCTCTGCGGCCCGCTGGTGGAATGCCTCCCAGCGGTGGTCCGAGGAGGCGTCCGGGCCGACGGGCGGCGTTTCGGCGCTGGTGCCGGCCGGCGCGCACCCGGCGGCCAGCACCAGCAGAGGCAGACCCAGCAGGGCGAGTGGTCGACGCATGCCGGTACGACGTCCGGCCCGCCCGGCCGGTTCCCCCGTCGCCGGTCAGGTCTCGCCGCCGAGATCGGTCTGGTACGCCTGCCAGAGCAGGTCGGCGCCGTGCTGGCGGTGCCGGGACAGCACCCGGACCAGGTGCCCGGCGAGGTCGCGCAGTTCGGCCGCCGGGGCGGTGGGCAGCTCGGCGGCGTGCTGGAGGGCACCGAGCGCCGCGGCGACGGCCAGGTGCTCCCGGGCCAGCAGGCGCACCCCGCGGTCGAGCCGGGGGGCCTGCGCGAGCAGCTCGGCGTAGAGGCCGGTGGGCCCCTCGGTCACCGCGACGTGCTCGGCGAACCCGCGACGGACCGGGGCCAGGCGGAGCATCACCCACTCCCGCCAGCGTGGCTCCTCCGGCGCGACGGCCAGCGCCCGGGTGAGGGCGTTCAGGTCGCCGAGGAGGGACGCCGGGGTCGGGCGGGCTGCCGGCGGCAGCACCCCGATGACGGCGGACGGTTGCTGGATCGGTTGGGTGACCATGGGCACCTCCCGCACAGCGGCTTGACCAGGTACCCGATGGTGAACCCGGCCGATGCCGACTGTCCAGTACCCCCGGTTGCCTCATCCGCCCCGTTGGCACCACTGTTCCCGCAGGTCACGGCAGTTGCGCGGGGCGCCGGGGGTACCGACGACTGTGCGCCCCGGTCCGGTGGACCGAGGCGCACAGTCAGGTGGTGGAGGTGCCGGGAATCGAACCCGGGTCCTTCGCCGGTTTGTCAGGGCTTCTCCGAGCGCAGCTCGCTATGCCTCTACTCGGCCCCACCGCTCACGCGAGCAAGTTGGTGTGACGGGCCCAGTCGCTGATTGATCTCGCCGCACGGACCCCGCGACCGGGTCCGATTGGCCAGCCTCCTAGCTGATGCCGGCTAACTGGGACGAAGGCGTTCCCAGGCCGACAGACTCACTACTCGCCTCAGGCGGCGAGAGCGAAGTCAGCGCGATCGTTCTTGGCGCTTATAAGTTTCCGACGACCGATTCTCGAGACGACGTCGGCTTCCTCGGCTCGCTTCCCCTGTCGCTGCGTACGAAGTCGAAACCAGTCACCCCCTCGACAGGCCGCCGGATGTGGCGGCACTGACAAGCGTAACGCCTGCCGCAACGGGTTTCATCCCGAGCCCCGGGTCGGCGTGCCGACCCGGACAGACGGGATGAATCAGTCGTCCATCCCCTTGCCGCGCCGGCCGGAGACCCGGGCGATCTCCCGGTCCGCGTCCCGCTTGGCGAGATCCTGCCGCTTGTCGTACGCCTTCTTGCCCTTGGCCAGGGCGATCTCCACCTTGGCCCAGCCGTCGGCGAAGTAGACCTGCAACGGCACCAACGTGTGGCCACCCTCGCGGGTCTTGCCGATCAACCGGTCGATCTCCATGCGGTTGAGCAGCAGCTTGCGGGTACGCCGGGGCTCGTGGTTGGTCCAGGTGCCCTGGGTGTACTCCGGGATGTGCATGCCGTGCAGGTAGAGCTCGCCGTTGCGCTCCTGCGCGAAGGCGTCCACCAGCGACGCGCGCCCGGCGCGCAGCGACTTGACCTCGGTGCCGGTCAGCGCCATACCCGCCTCGTAGGTGTCGAGGATGGCGTAGTCGTGCCGCGCCTTGCGGTTGGAGGCGACCACCTTTCGTCCCTTTTCCCGTGGCATCGGCGCCACCTCCCTTCCTGGAATGCCGGCGACCGGGAGGCCCGGCCGGAGAGCGGAGATCATGCTACCCGAATGACAAGGGCCCTCCCGCGCCAATTATTCCTGGCGCGGAAGGGCCCTGACGACGACGCCGGGACGACCCGTATGACGACTAGACCCGCAGGTAGAAGCGGAGGGTGACCCACGCGGTGATGGCGGTGACCACGCTGCCGACCACGGCGATCAGCGGGAACATCAGGAAGATGTCCGACCAGGAGATCGGGGTGATCAGACCCTCGAGAGCCGACAGCGAGCCGCCGCCGATGACGTACTTGCCGACGACCAGCCAGCCCAGGGCGAGGATCGAGCCGAACAGACCGGCGACCACCGCCTCCAGCACGAACGGTGCCTGGATGAACCAGTTGGACGCGCCGACGAGTTTCATGACCGCGACCTCACGCCGCTTGCTGTACGCGGCCACCTGAATGGTGTTCGCGACCAGCAGCAGTGCCGCGGCGGCCATGACCACCGCGATGAAGAGCGCGAAGTTCTGGATCGAGGTGAGCACGCCGAAGACCTTGTCCAGCAGCTTGCTCTGGTCGACGATCTCGTCGACGCCCTCGGTGTCCTTGTACTGGTCGTAGATGTTCTTGTACTGCTCCGGGTTCACCAGCGTCAGCCGGAACGACTCCGGCAACTGGTCCGGCTTGACCGCGTTCACCAGGTCCGGCGCGTCCGAGTACATCTGCTGGAAGCGCTCGTAGGCCTGGTCCTTGTTGACGTAGTCGACCTCCTTGACCAGGGGGTCGCTCTTCAGCCGGCCGTCCAGGTCGGTGCGCTGCTGCTCGGTCACCTCCTGGGTCAGGAAGATCGAGACCTCTACGTTCTCGTAGTAGAGGTCCTTCATGTCCCCGACCTTCTGGTAGAGAAGGCCGCTGGCGCCCAGCATGAACAGCGACACGGTCATCGTAATGATCATGGCGATGGTCATGGTGACATTGCGCCACAGTCCGACCAGTACCTCGGACAGGACGTATTTCACGCGCATCGGGAATTCCTCCGGGTCTCCGGCATGAGGTGTTCGTCGTCGTCAGGCGGCGGGGGTGACGGGTCGGGTCACCCGTAGACGCCGCGGGCCTGGTCGCGCACGATGCGGCCGCTCTCGATCTCCACGACGCGGCGGCGCATCTGGTTGACGATGTTGGAGTCGTGCGTGACCATCACGACGGTCGTGCCGGTGCGGTTGATCCGGTCCAGCAGACGCATGATCTCGATCGAGGTGTCCGGGTCCAGGTTTCCCGTCGGCTCGTCGGCGAGCAGGATCAACGGACGGTTCACGAAGGCCCGGGCGACGGCCACCCGCTGCTGCTCACCACCGGAGAGCTCGTGCGGGTAGCGGTGCTCCTTGCCACCGAGCCCGACCAGCTCCAGCACCTCGGGCACGACCCGGCGGGCCACGGCCTTGGTCTTGCCGATGACCTCGAGGGCGAACGCCACGTTCTCGTACGCGGTGCGGTTGGGGAGCAGCCGGAAGTCCTGGAACACGCAGCCGATGGAGCGCCGGAAGTGTGGTCGCTTCCAGGACCGCATCGACGTGACGTCCTTGCCGTTCACCACGACGCGGCCCTTGTTGGGGCTGACCTCGTGCAGCAGCATCTTGATGATGGTGGACTTGCCGGAGCCGGATGGCCCGATGAAGAAGACGAACTCGCCCTTCTCAATTGAGACGGACACGTTGTCGAGCGAAGGCCGGGACGCCTTCGGGTACGTCTTCGTCACTTGCTCAAGCTGAATCACGGGTGGTGAGTCTACGCGGTGTAACCGGAGAGCCAAGTCCCACGCCCCGCCGATGCGAGTCGCGTCATCGATTTAGTGGGTTGTGTGGAGATCGATGACGCGTTCCGCCCGCATGCCGTCACGCACTGTCGCCGGCAAGCTCCCGCTGCTTACGCCAACGGATCCCGGCCTCGATGAAGCTGTCCAGATCGCCGTCGAAGACCGCGCTCGGATTGCCGGTCTCCTGCTCGGTTCGGAGATCCTTCACCATCTGATACGGGTGCAGGACGTACGAGCGCATCTGGTCGCCCCACGAGCCGGCCGCGTCGGTCTTCAGGCCCTGCAGCTTGGCCTGCTCCTCCTGGCGCTTGCGCTCCAGCAGTCGGGCCTGCAGCACCCGCAGCGCGGACGCCTTGTTCTGCAGCTGCGACTTCTCGTTCTGGCAGGTCACCACGATGCCGGTCGGGATGTGGGTGATCCGAACCGCCGAGTCGGTGGTGTTGACGCTCTGTCCACCCGGGCCGGAGGAGCGGTAGACGTCGATCCGCATCTCGTTCTCGGGGATGTCGATGTGGTCGGTCTGCTCCACCACCGGCAGCACCTCGACACCGGCGAAGCTGGTCTGCCGACGCCCCTGGTTGTCGAACGGGCTGATCCGGACCAGCCGGTGGGTGCCCGACTCGACACTGAGCGTGCCGAAGGCGTACGGGACCTTGACCGTGAAGGTGGCCGACTTGAGCCCGGCCTCCTCGGCGTACGAGGTCTCGTAGACCTCGGTCGGGTAGCCGTGCCGCTCGGCCCAGCGCAGGTACATCCGGAGGAGCATCTCGGCGAAGTCCGCCGCGTCGACCCCGCCGGCGCCGGCCCGGATGGCGACCAGCGCCTCCCGGGAGTCGTACTCGCCGGAGAGCAGGGTGCGGACCTCCATCTCCTGGATGGCCTTGGTCAGCCCGGTGATCTCGCTCTCCACCTCGCCGAGCACGCTCGGGTCGGACTCCGCCTCGGCCAGCTCCAGCAGCACCCGGGCGTCGTCGAGCCGGGCGCGGAGGCTGCCCAGCTTGCTGATCTCGCCGTTGACGTACGACAGCTGGGAGGTCACGTGCTGGGCCTTGGCCTGGTCGTCCCAGAGATCGGGGGCGGAGGCCTCCTGCTCCAGCCGGGCCTTGTCGTCGCGCAGCCGGCCAAGGTCGAGCACGGCCTCGATGTTGCGCAGGGTGGCGTCGAGTTCCTTGAGCTGTTCGGCGTAATCGGCAGCGGTCACGACAGACAAGCGTACTGTGCCGCGCGCGGAGCAGCGCGTTCCCCTTGGCGAACCCGCCGAGAGGTCACCCGACGGGGGCGGTCTTCAGCCAGGACAGCGCCGCCTTGTGGTAGGCGACGGCGAACTCCAAGGCGGTCGCGTCGTACGTCTCGCCCTCCTTCTTGGCGTTCTTGACCTGCTCACGGACCTGGGCCAGCGCCTCGGTGTGGTATTCGTTCGCCGACGCGTAGAGGTTCTTGAGCTGGCTGGCCGAGTGCAGGTTGCCGAAGGCCATCCGCAGCGCGATCGGGTTCCGGATCGTGTCCCGGCCGGGGTTTTCGGCCAGCCACTTCGAAAATGTCCGTTTCCCGGACGCGGTGATCGCGTACGGCTGGCTCAGCCGCGGGCCGGGCTTGCCCATCCGGACCATCCCCCGCTCGGCCAGCACCGGCAACTCGCGGTAGACCTGGCTGCGGGTCATCGACCAGTACGGCGCCAGCCGGCGCTCGGCGGCGGCCATCAGCTGGCCGCCTGTCATCGGGCCCTCGTGGAGCAGCCCGAGCAGGGCCGCCGCCGTGGGGTTGACTCCGGAATCCGCCATGGGCATTACGCTGCCACTTTGCCGTCGCGGCGTCCAGGATTTGGCGGTTTGCCACCCGACAGGACTTCCAATGTGCACTGTCGGCGGGCGACAGTCCGTTGAGGACTATCGATGCCTTGCGGCGGGGCCGGTCGGTCGCCGGCGACGCGGGTCGCGCCGCCGGCGGCCGGGGACCGCTCAGCCCATGTGCGGGTAGGTGTGGTCGGTCGGCGGGACGAAGGTCTCCTTGATCGTCCGCGGGGACGTCCAGCGGACCAGGTTGTGCCAGGAGCCGGCCTTGTCGTTGGTGCCGCTGGCCCGGGCGCCGCCGAACGGCTGCTGCCCGACCACCGCGCCGGTCGGCTTGTCGTTGATGTAGAAGTTCCCGGCCGCGTACCGCATCTTCTCGGCGACCGCGTCGACGACCTGGCGGTCGGTCGCGAAGATCGACCCGGTCAGCGCGTACGGTGCGATCGACTCGGCCTGGGCCACCACCTCGTCGAAGCGGCCGTCCTCGAAGACGTGCACGCCGAGGATCGGCCCGAAGTACTCGGTGGTGAAGGTCTCGTGCGCGGCGTCGGTGCACTCGAAGAGCGTCGGCCGGACGAACCAGCCGACCGAGTCGTCGGCGGTGCCGCCGGCCAGGATCCGGCAGGTGTCGTCACCTGAGATCAATTCCAGCGCCGCGGTGTGCCGGGAGAACGCCTTGTCGTCGATCACCGCGCCGCCGAAGTTGCGGAAGTCGGTGACGTCGCCGTAGGTCAGCGAGTCGGCGGTCGCCGCCAGCCGGTCGCGCAGGCCGCCCTCCCAGAGCGAGCGCGGCACGTACGCCCGGGAGGCCGCCGAGCACTTCTGGCCCTGGTACTCGTAGGCGCCCCGGATCAGCGCGGTGTGCAGCGCGTCCACGTCGGCGCTGGTGTGCGCGACCACGAAGTCCTTGCCGCCGGTCTCGCCGACCAGCCGGGGGTAGCCGCGGTAGCGGGCGATGTTCTCGCCGACGGTCCGCCACAGGTGCTGGAAGACCTTGGTGGAGCCGGTGAAGTGGATGCCGGCCAGATCGGGGTCGGCGAGCACGACGTCGGAGACCTCCTCGCCGCGCCCGGTGACCATGTTGATCACACCGGGCGGGAGGCCGGCCGCCTCGAAGAGCCGCATGGTGAAGTGCGCGGCGAACTGCTGGGTCGGGCCCGGCTTCCAGACCACGGTGTTGCCCATCAGGGCCGGCGCCGAGGGCAGGTTGCCGGCGATCGCGGTGAAGTTGAACGGGGTGACCGCGTAGACGAAGCCCTCCAGCGGGCGGTGGTCGAAGCGGTTCCACACCCCCGGCGACGACATCGGCTGCTCGGCGAGGAGGTTCCGGGCGAAGTGCACGTTGAACCGGAGGAAGTCGATCAGCTCGCAGGCCGCGTCGATCTCCGCCTGCACCGCCGTCTTGGACTGGCCGAGCATGGTGGCGGCGTTCAGGGTGTCGCGCCACGGGCCGGCGAGCAGCTCGGCCGCGCGCAGGAAGATCGCGGCCCGCTCCTCGAAGGGCAGCGCCCGCCACATCGGCGCCGCGTCCTTGGCCGCCTTGACCGCCGCCCGGGCGTCGTCGTGGGTGGCGTGCGCGGTGACGCCCAGCACGTGGGCGTGCTTGTGCGGCTGCACCACGTTGATCGACTCGCCACCGGCCATCCGCTGCTCGCCGGCGATGGTCATCGGCAGGTCGATCCGCTCGGCGGCCAGCTCGGTCAGTCGCCGCTGGAGCCGCTCCCGGTCGGCACCGCCCGGCTCATAGGTGCGGACCGGCTCGTTGCGCGGCTCGGGTACGGAGAACACGGCGTCCATCTACAGGCTCCTGGCGATCTCGACAGCGGTGGCGGAACCGGACCCGCGGGCACCGGCCGGACGGCCGGAAGCCGCACACCACCCCGGGTTGACCGGCGACGACGGCGGGACCTGCGCCGATTCTCCCACGCGCCGGTGACCGCCCCACCGCCCCCGCCGCCCGGGACCGGCGCCCGGTGTGCCGGGAGCCGGGTGGTGGGTTCCGAAGGTGGGAACGCGGGGCGGTTAGGCTGGATGACCGGTGACCTGCCGACCCGTGAAGGGAAGACGATGACCAAGCAGCCCGGCGGCTCGACGGCCGCGGAGCCGGACCAGCCCACGGTCGGCGACACCGCACCGACCACGGTTGGCGAGGCCGCCCCGGCGGCGGTCGCGGCCCGAACCCCGGACGAGGCTGCGGTCGACGACCCCGCCCCGGCAGGCGACGAGACAGCGGACGACGGCCGGGCTTCGGTGGACGACCAGGCTGTCGCCGACGACCAGGCCCTTGCTGACGACCACGCTGCCGCCGACGACCAGGCCCCCGCTGACGACCAGGCTGCCGCCGACGACCGGTTCGCCGAGGACGAGGGCGCGGACGATGTCGCCGCGGAGCCGGTCGACGGGTCCGTACTCGCCCCCGCCGCCGCGGTGCTGGCGCTGCTCGCGCTGGGCTGGTTGGCCGCGATGCTCTGGTCGACCCGGGAGGCGATCCTCTCCGCGGCGGCCGGCATCACCGCGATCAGCCTCTCCGCCTTCGCGCTGCCCGGAGTCATCTCGGCCGCCCTGGTCGCCGGGGCCGCCGGTGCGCTCGCCGCCGGGAACCTGCTCGCCCGCCGGGGCCACGACCAGACGACCGTGCGCTTCGTCGGGGCCATCGGCGCCGGCATGGTGGTCGGCCTCGCCGCCGCGCTGGCCGTGAACCTCACCTACGCCGACAACGCGACCACCAACGTCATCGCCGGCACCGCCGCCGCCGCGGCGATCGTCGGCAGCGCGGTGGCCGGCGCCCGTACCGCGCCGGTGGTCGGCGCGGTGGTGGCCTCGGCGCTCGGCACGCTGATCTTCGTGGTCGCGTTCAGCCGCGCCCGGGACGGCCTCTTCGACCTATACGGCGCCGGAGACACCCAGGAGTCGCTGGTCAACGCGGCCAAGTGGGTGTCCCGCACCGAGTCCCTGCTGGCCGGGATGGTGGCCGGGCTGCTGGCCTTCGGATACCTGACCTGGGCCCGGCGCCGGGCCGCGCGGCGCGGTGCGGCACTGGCCCCGCGTTGGCCGGCGTACCTGCTGGCCGGGGCGGGGCCGGGCCTGCTCCTGCTGCTGGCCGAGGTGATCATTCGGATCGGCGGGCGCTCGCTGCTCGACCTGGCCGGCGCGCTGAGCGAAGCGGACTCGGTCGCCCAGACCACCCTCGGCACCTCCCGGGTGGACAACGGCATCTGGGTGCTCTTCGTCGGGGCGCTCACCGCGCTCATCGCCTTCGGCCGGACGCTCGGCCCGTCGCCTGCCGACGCCGAGCCGGACGAGGAGACGCTGGAGCCGGAGGCGGCCCGCTGACCGACCGCCGTCAGGAGGCGGCGCGGAGCAGCACGTCGAGTTCGGTCACGTCGTACCACTCCAGCTCGTGGTCCTCGGCGCTGTCGACGGTGAACTGGGCGTCCGGGTCCCCGGCGAGCGCCTCGGTCACCACCTCCGCCGCGGCGGCGACGTCCTCGACCGCGTCGGCGCCGTCCAGGTGGATCGCCGCGACGGCCCCCACCGGCACCGGGCCGCTCAGCCCGACGATGCTGGACCCCAGCTCGCCGTCGGGGCGACCGACCACGGCCGCCGGCAGATCGGCGGAGACCACCACCCGGCGACGGGGCGCGGCGGAATCGACCCGGAGCAGCTGCAACGCGTCCTGCGCGGCGCGGGTGAAGGCGACGTACTCCAACTCCTCCTCGTCGCCCTCGGCGTACCACTCGCGCAACGCCGGGGTGACCGCATGCGCCTCGGCAGCGGTGAGCCCGTGTTCGCGCAGCCGGGCCAGCATCGGCACGGTCGCCGGCACGTACACCCGGACAAGCTCGTCGGTCACCGGTCTTCTCCCCGCTCAGGTCCTCCGCCGGCGGCAGCCGGCCCGGGCGCCGATCATGCCGTACGCCGTGACCGTCATACACCTCGCATCCGGCCGGTGGAAGTTCCCCGCCGGTGTGTCCCGCCACGATGGCGTCGTCAGCCGCAGCCGGATGCTGGGCGCTGTCGGCAGTCGGTGGCAAACTGAGGCAAGTGACGCCAATCGAGGGAGTTTCGGTGGAGCCCAGGTTCCTGCTGCTGTCCGACGTGGCCGTCGAGCTGAACGTGTCGGATTCGCAGGTCTACCACATGGTGCGCAGCGGCGAACTTCCCGCGATCAAGATCGGCGGGCGGGGGCAGTGGCGCGTGGAGCGCGCCCGGCTGGAGGAGTACATCCAGCAGAAGTACGACGAGACGGCCGAGTGGGTGCGGGGCAATCCGCTGACCGACCGCGACCCTGAGTAGTCCGACGCCTTCGCAGAGGCATCGACCGAGGCCTATGCCATGCCTGAGAATGGAGCCAGTCGAAAGCAAACGCAAGCAAACGCAAGATCGGGGAGTAGCCGATGAGCGATGTCCGCCGTCCCGGGCCATCCCGGCCCCCGATCCGGCTCCGCCCCGCGCCCCCGCTCGACCCGCCCTACGCCGACGAGGGCGACGGCTGGTTGCCGCCGACCCACGGGCAGCTCGCCCTCGACCTCTTCGCACCGGTACGGCCCGATGCCGGCCGCCCGCCGGCCCGCCGGGCCGCGCTGCGGCCGGTGCCCGCCGGCCCCGGCCGACACTCCGCCGCACCGCTGCCACCCGCCGCGCTGGTGACCGCCACTCCGGAGGCGACCCGAGCCGCCCACCGCTTCGTCGGCACCTGCCTGGAGGTGCTCAACGGCTACCGGCCCCCGGGGCAGCTGCGTTCCCTGCTCGACCCGGCCCGGGCGCACGACCTGCTGACCGAGCTGGCGAACGCCGCCGGCCGCACCGGCCCGGCGCGCCGAAGGTCGACCCGCCCGACGGTCCGGCTGCGCCGGCTGCGCGCCGGTGAGCCCCGCGACGGTGCGGTGGAGGTGGCCGCGGTGCTCACCGGCCCGGTCGGGCGCACGTGGGCGATGGCGCTGCGCCTGGAACACCGTCGCGGCCGCTGGCTCTGCACCGCGCTGCACGTCCTGTGACGGCGGGCCGGATGGCGCCCGAGGTCAGAAGCGCCCGGGCGCAGGTGATCGACTCGGCGTCCGTGAAGTCGGGGTGACCTGCGCCGTAGACACCCCGACTTCACAGCAGGCGAGTTGACCATGCCGGGCCGGGCCGAGGCCAGGGCCGGGGCCGGGGCGCAGAATGCGCCCGGGGCGCCCACCTGACATTGGTCGGTGGGCGCCCCGGGTTTCCAACGGGTGTGGCCGACGCCGGATGGCGCCGGCGCGGTGATCAGGCACCGCCGTTGGGCGCGCCGTGGCACCGCTTGTACTTGCGGCCGGAGCCGCACGGGCAGGGCGCGTTGCGGGACGGGCCGTTGCTGGCCTCCGCCTGACCGGTCGCCGCGCGGCGGGGCGTGTTGCCCGCGACGGCCGGACCGCGCACGCCGGTGGCGGGGCGCTGCGGAGCGTTCGGGGCGGTCGTCCCCGGCCCGCCCGGAGCGGCCTTCGCCGGCCGGCCGACGCCGAGCGCCGGCGCCTGCTGCTCGGCCTGCTCGACGGCGACCGAACCGCCGCCCGCCTCACCGTCGATGGTGGGCGCGGAGTATTGCAGGGGCTGCTGCTGCGGGGCCCGGTTGAGGCCCTTCGCCCGCAGCTCCACCGGCTTGTCCAGCAGAGCGACCTCTTCGGCCTCCGGCTCCGGCTCCGCGACCTGGACCTCCAGGTTGTAGAGGAAGCCGACCGTCTCCTCCTTGATGCCGTCCATCATGGTGGCGAACATGTCGAAGCCCTCGCGCTGGTATTCCACCACCGGGTCGCGCTGGGCGTAGGCCCGGAGGCTGATGCCCTCCTGGAGGTAGTCCATCTCGTAGAGGTGCTCGCGCCACTTCCGGTCGATGACCTGGAGCAGCACCATCCGCTCGAGCTGCCGGACGCCCTCCTCGCCGAGCTCCGCCTCGCGCCGGTCGTACGCGGCGTGCGCGTCCTCCTTGAGCCGGGAGATCAGGAAGTCGGCGTCCATGCCGGTGCGCGACCCGCCGGCCTCCTCCTCCAGCTCCTCGATGGTGATCCCCACCGGGTAGAGCTGCTTGAGGCTGGACCAGAGCTGCTCGAGGTCCCAGTCCTCGCCGTAGCCCTCGGAGGTGGCCCCCTGCACGTACGCCTCGACCACGTCGTCGATCATGTTGCGGACCTGGTCGGAGAGGTTCTCGCCGTTGAGCACGCGGAGCCGCTCGGCGTAGATCACCTGGCGCTGCTTGTTGAGCACCTCGTCGTACTTCAGCACGTTCTTGCGGATCTCGGCGTTCTGGCCCTCGATCTGGGCCTGGGCGCTCTTGATCTGGCGGGTGACCATCTTCGACTCGATGGGCACGTCCTCCGGGATGTTGAAGCGCTCCATCACCGCCTCGACCGCGCCGGCCCGGAAGCGCCGCATCAGCTCGTCCTGCAGCGACAGGTAGAACCGGGACTCGCCGGGGTCACCCTGGCGGCCGGAGCGGCCGCGCAGCTGGTTGTCGATCCGGCGCGACTCGTGCCGCTCGGTGCCCAGCACGTAGAGGCCGCCGGCGGCGGCCACCTCCTCGGCCTCGGCGTCGCAGGCCTGCTTCCAGGTGGGCAGGACCTCCTCCATCGCCTTGGCGTACTCCTCCTCGTTCTCCAGCGGGTCGAGGCCACGCTGACGCAGCTCGTTGGCCGCGAGGAACTCGGGGTTGCCGCCGAGCAGGATGTCGGTGCCCCGGCCGGCCATGTTGGTGGCCACGGTGACCGCGCCCTTACGGCCGGCCTGGGCGACGATCTCCGCCTCGCGGGCGTGGAACTTCGCGTTCAGCACGGAGTGCGGGATGCCGCGGCGGCGCAGCAACTGGGAGAGGATCTCGGAGTTCTCCACCGAGACGGTGCCGACCAGTACCGGCTGGCCCAGCTGGTGCCGCTCGGCGATGTCCTCCACCACAGCGTTGAACTTGGCCTTCTCGGTCTTGTAGATCACGTCCGGCCGGTCCTCGCGGACCATCGGCCGGTGGGTCGGGATGGTCACCACGCCGACCTTGTAGACCTTGTTGAACTCGCTCGCCTCGGTCTGGGCGGTACCGGTCATCCCGGAGAGCTTCTCGTAGAGGCGGAAGTAGTTCTGGAGGGTGATGGTGGCCAGGGTCTGGTTCTCCTGCTTGATCTCCACCCCCTCCTTGGCCTCGATCGCCTGGTGCATGCCCTCGTTGTAGCGGCGCCCGTGCAGGATGCGGCCGGTGAACTCGTCGACGATCAGGACCTCGCCGTCGCTGACGATGTAGTCCTTGTCGCGCTTGTAGAGCTCCTTGGCCTTGATCGCGTTGTTCAGGTAGCCGACCAGCGGAGTGTTCACCGACTCGTAGAGGTTGTCGATGCCCAGCCGGTCCTCGACCTTGGCCACGCCCCGCTCGGTGACCGCGATGGTCCGCTTGGCGTAGTCGACCTCGTAGTCGCCCTCGCCGTCCTTGCCCGCCTGCAACCGGGCCACCACGCCGGCGAACTCGCCGTACCAGCGGGCCGAGTGCTCGGCCGGGCCGGAGATGATCAGCGGGGTGCGGGCCTCGTCGATCAGGATCGAGTCGACCTCGTCGACCACGGCGAAGTTGTGGCCCCGCTGGACCAGCTCATCCTTCGACCAGGCCATGTTGTCGCGCAGGTAGTCGAAGCCGAACTCGTTGTTGGTGCCGTAGGTGATGTCGCACTCGTAGGCGGCCTTGTGCTCGGTGGCCGGCCGGTTCGGCAGCACGACGCCGACGCTGAGGCCGAGGAACTCGTGCACCCGGCCCATCCAGGCGGCGTCGCGCTGGGCGAGGTAGTCGTTGACGGTGATCACGTGCACGCCCTTGCCGGAGAGCGCGTTGAGGTAGACCGGCATGACCGAGGTCAGGGTCTTGCCCTCACCGGTCTTCATCTCGGCGATGTTGCCGAAGTGCAGCGCCGCGCCGCCCATCACCTGGACGTCGTACGGGCGCTGGCCGAGCACGCGGGCGGCCGCCTCCCGGCACACCGCGAACGCCTCCGGCAGCAGGTCGTCGAGGGTCTCCCCGTCGGCCAGCCGCTCCTTGAACTGCTCGGTCATGCCGCTCAGCTCGTCGTCGGTGAGGTTGACGTAGTCGTCCTCGATCGAGCTCACGGCGTTGGCGACGGCCTTGAGCCGGCGCACCATCCGGCCCTCGCCCGCGTTAAGGACCTTTTCCAGAATCGACACGGATCAACGCTCCCCTAGACAGTCTCGAACCATCGTAGGCGCTACATCGGGGCGATGGTCACTGGTGGCGGTGGACCGGACCCTGGAAAGCGACATATCGCACGCCCGGCGCGGAGACCGCCGGATATCCGGTTACGCCGTGGGCGAACGATCCGGCACGATGCTGCGGTGGAGCCTGTGGAGATCATCGAAGACGGCCTGTTGCTGCGCCCGTGGCGCGCCACCGACGCCGAGGCGGTGCACCGCGCGTGCCAGGATCCGGACATCCAGCGCTGGACCACCGTACCCCGGCCATACCTGCCGGAACACGCCAGCACGTTCGTCACCGAGGTCAGCGGTCAGGACTGGGCGAACGGCACCGGAGCCCCGTTCGCGGTCTGCGACGCGGCCACCGGGGAGGTGCTCGGCTCCTGCGGCCTGGTCACGATCGACACCCGCCTCGGCTCCGCGGAGATCGGCTACTGGACGGCGCCCTGGGCGCGCGGCCGCGGTGTGACCGTGCGGGCCGCCCGGGCGGTCGCCCGCTGGGCGTTCGACACGCTCAAGCTGCGGCGGCTGATCTGGCAGGCGGAGGTGGGCAACCACGCGTCCCGGCTGGTCGCGCTCCGGACCGGGTTCCGGATCGAGGGTCGGCTCCGGCTCGCCGATCCGGCCCCCGAGGGCAGCGCCGACGGCTGGATCGGCTCGCTGTTCCCCGGCGAGGTGCCCGCGGTCGGCACGGCCGGCCCGGCCGCCGCCGGCACCGTCCAGGCCCGCCGGGCCGCCGTCTTCGGCCGGCCGCAGCCCACCCTCTTCGCCACCGCCGGCGCCACCGAGCTGCGGATCCGGCCGATGGAGGAGCGCGACCTGGACGCCGTCGTCGAGACCTGCCGGGACCCCGACAGCATCCGCTGGACCACCGTGCCCGACCCCTACGAGCGGTCGGACGCCGAAGGCTTCCTCGACTTCGTCCGGAACGGCTGGGCGGCCGGGACCAATGCCTGCTTCGTCTTCGCCGACGCCGACGACCGGTACGCCGGCTCGATCGACCTGCGGCTCTCCCCCAGCGACCCGCTCCTCGCCGACGTCGGCTTCATGACCGCTCCGGCCGCCCGCGGCCAGGGCTTCATGCCGGCCGCGCTGGCCGCGCTCTGCGCCTGGGGCTTCACCACCCTCGGCCTGGCCCGGATCGAGTGGCGGGCCAACGTGGGCAACACCGCCTCACGGCGCGCCGCCGAGAAGGCCGGCTTCACCTTCGAGGGCACCGCCCGGGCCGGGGTCGCTCACCGCGGCGAGCGGACGGACGCCTGGGTCGGCGCCCTGCTCGCCGAGGACCTGACGTGACGCCGGAGGTCATCGAGGCTGACGGGGTCCGGCTGCGGCCGTTCCGCCTCGACGACATCGCCGACGTGGTCGCCGGCTGCGCCGACCCGCTGAGCCAGCGTTTCGTCACCGCCCTGCCGGCGCCGTACACCGAGGCGGACGCCCGGTGGTGGATCGCCGAGGGCGCCCCGGCGGTCCGGTCCGGCGGAGGGGCGGCGTACGCCATCGCCGACCCGGCCACCGACCGGCTGCTCGGCGCGGTGGGTCTGAGTCGGCCGGCGTCGTACCTCGGCACCGTCGAGATCGGCTACTGGCTGACGCCCTCGGCGCGCGGGCGCGGGGTGGCCACCGCGGCCGCCCGGGCGCTCAGCGAACACGCCTTCGACGCCGGGTGGGCCCGGCTGGAACTGTTCACCCACCCGGAGAACGCCGCCAGCCAGCGGGTGGCCCTGGCCGCCGGCTTCCGTTACGAGGGGCTACGCCGGGGCGCCGGCCAGACGCGCGGCGGCGGTCGGCACGACCTGCTGACCTGGGTACGCCTCGCCGACGACCCGCCCGGACCGGCCCCGCGGCCGCTGCCCGACCTGCCGCAGGGGCGGCTGACCGACGGTGTGGTGACCCTGCGGCGGTTGGCCCCGGCGGACGCGGACGTGATGTTCCGGCTGCACACCCGGCCGGAGGTGGTCGCGAACCAGGCTCCGCCGGTGCCGCCGGAGCGGGCCGCGATCGACCGCCGGTGCCTGCTGTCGGAGAGCCAGTGGCTCACCGGTGAGCTGGCCCGGATGCTGGTCCTCGACGCGGCGAGCGGTGCGCCGGCCGGCAGCTGCGGACTCTCGGTGAGCGACCCGCACGCCGGTGAGGGCACGATCGGCTACGCGCTGCTGCCGGAGTGGCGCGGCCAGGGGTACGCCACCCGGGCCGTCCGACTTCTCGCCGGCTGGGGCTTCGGACCGGCGGGCCTGGCCCGGCTCGCCGCCGCCACCGTGCCGGAGAACGTCGCCTCGCAGCGGGTGCTGGAGAACGTCGGCTTCCGCCGGGAGGGTCTGCTGCGCGGCCGACTGCCCGGCCTCGACGACACCCGGCTCGACGACCTCGTCTTCGGCCTGCTGCCGGCGGAGTTCCACTGACGGGTCGGGGAGCCGCGGTGGTGACCACCGCGGCTCTCCGGGTCGACCCGACCGGCGCTCAGGTGGCCAGCGAGATGATTCCGTAGTCGTAGGCGTGCCGACGGTAGACCACGCTGGGACGGCCGGACTCCTTGTCCTGGAACAGGTAGAAGTCGTGGCCGACGAGTTCCATCTGGAACAGGGCGTCGTCGATGGTCATCGGCTCGGCGGGGTGCACCTTCTCCCGCGCGATGTGCCAGGGCTGGTCGTCGTGCTCCTCCTCGACCCGCTCCGCGACCGCGGTGGCGGTGGTGGCACGACCGTCGTCGCTGAGCGCGCCCAGCGGGTCGGCGCCGAGGTCGGCGACCGGCAGGCCGGCGGTGGCGGCGGCGACGGAGAGCGGCGCGTGCCGGCCCCGGTGGACCCGGCGTCGGTCGGCCGCACGGCGCAGCCGGGTGTCGAGCTTGGCGATGGCGGCGTCGAGCGCGCTGTAGAAGTCGTTCGTGCAGGCCTCGGCCCGGATCACCGGGCCACGGGAAACGCAGGTGATCTCCACCCGCTGGCAATGATCGGCCTGGCGCGGATTGCGCTCGTGGAACAGCTCGACATCGACTCGAATAAGTTTGTGATCGTAGCGTTCAATCTTGGCGAGTTTCTCGGCTACGTGCACCCGGTAATGGTCCGGCACTTCGACATTTCGGCCCTTGACCACGATGTCCACGTGACCTCCCTTGTTCGGACGTCTTCGATCCGGTCGACCCGGCCGTTCGCCCGGGGGGAGACCCCCGCTCGGCGTCGACCGGTCAGTGCGGCTACGCCTCCTTTCCCCGCCGGGAGCGGGTGGGAAGACCTCCTACCCCCGACAGGAAAACGCTAACTCCTGTTCCCCCGGCAGTCACCCCTGGTTGCCGGAACGGCCAGGATTTTCACAGCTCATTACACCTACGGGTGAAACGGAAACACGAACGGTTACCGCTGTTGCCGTTTCTCCGTCGCCGCGAGCACCGCGGCGACCGTGGGTGAACCGACGGTCGCGCGCAGCGTGCGGGCCGCCGCGGCGAGGGTGACCCCGGTGGTGACGATGTCGTCGAGCAGCACCAGCGCCGCCGCGTCCGCGGTGCGCCGCCCGACCCGCCGGGGACGGAACGCCGCCTCGGCGGCGGCCGCGCGACCGGCGCTGTCCAGCGTCACCGAGTCCGGCCGGGGCAGCGCCCGCAGCGGGCGGAGCACCCGCACCGGCCAACCGGCCCGGCGCAGCCGGTCGGCGCAGACCCGGGCCAGCCGGTCCAGGTGGTCGCCGTAGCGGACTCGGGCCGCCGCCCCGGTGTCCGGCACCGGGACCAGCGCCACCGGCCGGACCGGGCCGACGGCGCCGGCGACGACCTCGGCGAGCAACGCGTACAAGGAGCACGGCCGGGCCAGACCGTGCCGGCCGTGCTCCTTGTACGCGAGCAGCGCCTCCCGCAGCGGGCCGGCGTACGGGCCGAGGGCGAAACAGGGTGGCAGGCCGGACGGGGCGGGGGTGGGGCGGACCGGGTGCGGGCTCAGCGCGTCGAGCACCGCCACGCACTCGGGGCAGACCCCGTACCGCAGCCCGGGGCGGCGCTGCCGGCAGCCGGCGCAGTCGGCGGGCAGCACCAGGTCGCCGAGGTCCGTCCAGAGCCCGCCCAGGCGACGCACGGCGTCAGTAGAGGAAGAAGGGGGCGGACGGGTTGCCGGGGCGAACCCCGGTCGGCGGCGGCGCGACGTCGAGCACCTGCTCGGGCTGGATCCGGTCGAGCGGGTTGCTCCGGTAGGCCACCCCGTTCGCCTCGTACATGAAGGCCCCGGCCGGCACCTGGACGGTCGGGTTGGTGGGGTAGGCGGACAGGTGGGTCACCTTGGCGCCCACCTCGTCGGCGATCGGGGTCTGCACGGCGCCGTCCACGGTGATCTCGTTGATCGCCGACCGGCCGCCCGAGCCGGCCACGAAGAGCCGGTCCTCACCGCCCCAGTCCACCGCCGAGAGACCGGTCAGCGAGGTGACCACCCGTCGGGGCGGCCCGACCGCCACCGCGCCGCCGTCGAGGTTGACCGCCGCCACGTAGAGCGCGCCGCCGGCGATCAGGGCGATCCGCTGGCCGTCCAGCGACGCGGCGACCGCGGTCACCTCACCGGCCGGCAGGTTGAGCACCACCTGGGTGAGTTGCCCGCTCAGGTTGAACCGGTAGAGCTTGCCGTCGGCCACCACCAGCCCCTGGGGTTGCTGCGGGTCGGCGGCCCGCAGCCAGACCGGCCGGCCGAACGCGCCGTGATCAGTGCTCTTGGCGAAGAGAGTCACCGGGTTGGCGCCGGCGCCGATCGACAACCGCTGACGCCCGGACGCCTTCACCACCAGCGCGGCGAGGACCTCCTCGCCGGCCCGGGCGAATCCGGCCGACACCACGTTGCGGTTCTCCTCGGGCTTCACCGGCACCGGGCCACTGGACTCACCGGTGAAGTCGAGCGGGCGGACCGACCCCTCGTACACGCCGAAGCGTTGCGGGCCCTGCCTGAGCGGATAGAGCGGGTCCGACCGACGCCGCTCGGCGAGGTCCGCGGTCGCCGCCGGGTTGTTGCGGATCTTCAGCTCCAGCTGACCGTCCAGCTCCGGCAGCGACCAGGCGAGCTGGGTGACGAGCTGGTCGACCCTCGCCCGGTCGTCGCTGGACATGTCCAGGTTGACCTCCCAGCGGCCGTTCCCGCCGGTGGCGTTGTTGATCATCTCGGTCCGGTCGGGCAGGCCCACCACGCCCGGCCGCAGCCAGTCGGACGGACCGCCGACCAGCCACTTCACCACCTCGTTGAGCCGCCGCTCGGCCGGCACGGCCAGCGGCAGGTAGCGCTGGTCGGGCACCAGCTGGGTCCGCGCCGTGTTCCAGAAGTAGATCGACTCGCCCTGGTAGTAGTCCCGCAGCGCGGTGTCGCTGAGCAGCAGCACGTTCGGCGGGTCCAGGAGGAAGAGGCCGCCGCCGTCGTCGCCCGGGCCCGCGGGGGAGGCGCTGCGCAACTTGAACTCGTACTGCGTCTCGGTGGAGACGGGCGGGACCAGGACGCCGTCGGTGCGGAGCAGACCCAGCTGCTGCACGACGATCCGTACCGTGGTGGTGCCGTCGCTGTTGCCGGTGAAGACCGGCCGGTCCACCGGCCGGACCACGGTCAACGCGACCTCGCTGCCCTGCTTCTCCTGCAGCTTGCCCTTGGCCTCCGGAGCGATGAACTGCTTGACCCGGTAGTACGCCCGGTCCGGCTCGCCGGCCGCGGCGGCGAGGAAGTTGGCGACGAACTTCGCGGCGTCCGCGCCGCTCGACGCCCGGCTCGGCGGCTCGCTGGGCCGGCCGTTGACCGAGCCGGGCTCGGCCGCCGGTTCCCGCCGCTCGTCGATCTGCACGTCGGAGCGCTCCGGTATGCCGCACCCGGTGAACGCAGCGACCGCCAGGGCGCCGCAGAGCGCCCCGGCCATGAACCGTCGCCTCACGAACGCACCTCCGCCCGGGTGGTCTGCGCGTCGACGGCCGGCGCCGGGGTGATGGCCAGTGCGCCGTCCGAGCCCGGGCCGATCGCCAACGGGCCGCCGTCGCGCGGGCCGCCGAACGGCAGTCGGGCGTCCTCGGGCACCAGGCGCAGCGGCGAGGTGGTCAGCCGGTCCCCGGCGCGGGCCGGCAGGGTGAGCCGGAACTGCGCGCCCTGCCCGGGCGCGCCCCACGCCTCCAGCCAGCCGCCGTGCAGCCGGGCGTCCTCCAGGCTGATCGACAGGCCCAGCCCGGTGCCGCCGGTCTGCCGGGCCCGGGACGGGTCCGCCCGCCAGAACCGGTTGAAGACCAGCTTCTCCTCGCCCGGCTTGAGCCCCACGCCGTGGTCCCGGACGGTGATCGCCACGGCGGCCTCGTCCATGCCCAGCGTGATCAGCACCGGTCGACCCTCGCCGTGCTCCACCGCGTTGCCGACCAGGTTGCGCAGCACCCGCTCGACCCGACGCGGATCCACCTCGGCGATCACCTCGGCGCCGGGCAGGTCCAGCTCGATCGGTACTCCGACCCGCTCGGCCAAGCCGGCCAGCCGCTCCGCCACCCGGTGCACCACCGGCACCAGGTCGGTCGGCTCGGAGTCGAGCATGGCGAAGCCCGCGTCGAACCGGCTGATCTCCAGCAGGTCGGTGAGCAGTTCCTCGAACCGGTCCAGCTCGGCCTGGAGCAGCTCGGCGCTGCGTGACACCGCCGGATCGAACTCGTCGCGCTCGGCGAAGATCAGGTCGGCCGCCATCCGGACCGTGGTGAGCGGGGTACGCAGCTCGTGCGAGACGTCCGAGGTGAACCGGCGTTGCAGCCGGGACATCTCCTCCAGCCGCATGATCTGCCGCTGGAGGTTGGTCGCCATCTGGTTGAACGAGGCGGCGAGCAGCGCGAGGTCGTCCTCCCCGTTGACCACCATCCGCTGGTCGAGCAGGCCCGCGGAGAGCCGCTGGGCCGTCCGGGCGGCCACCCGGACCGGGTTCACCACCAGCCGGGTGACCAGGGCCGCGAGCAGCCCGAGCAGCACCACCAGGGCCGCTCCGGTGGCCACCACGGTGGCTCGGGCGTCGGCGGCGGTGGCGTCCTGGCGGGCCAGCGGCACGAGGTAGTAGAGCTCGATCTGGCCGAACCGGGTCGGCACCGGCGAGCCGTACACCAGGTATTTGGTCCGCTCGCCGGTGAGCCGGCCGGTGCCGATCTGGCTGGCCACGTTGCCGTTGGCGACCGCGGCCCGCAGCTCCCGGCTGATCAGCGGCTGGACGTTGGCCACCGGGGCCGTCCGAGTCTGGATGAGCCCCGGGAAGCCGTCCGCGGTGATCGCCACCACCACCCCGCTGGTCTGCTGCGGGTCACCGCCGGCCAGGTAGTTGACCGTGCCCTCGATGGTCTCCTGGAGCTGGGCCTCCTGCGGCTGGCCGTAGAGGTAGACCTGTTTCGCCGTGTAGTCCGCGCCGCTGTTGAGCCTGAGCCGGACGTCGGTCTTGGCGTTCTCCAGCAGGATTCCGGTGATCTTGTCGGCGATCAGATAGGCGAACCCGCCGACCAGGAGGCTGGACGCGACCAGGGTGATCGTGACCACCCGGACCTGGAGCGAACGCCGCCAGGTCTGGTGCCCGCCGGCGATCAGCCGGGCGACCCGCCCGACCAGCGCACGCCACAGCTCCCCGCCGACGCCTCGCCGGCGAGGATTCGCTGTCTCGGGGTGCGGGAGCGGGGAGGAGGCCACAGTGTGACCAGGCTATCCGGTACCCGCCTTGTAGCCCACGCCCCGCACGGTGAGGATGATTTCCGGCCGCTCCGGATCCGGCTCGATCTTGGCTCGGAGCCGCTGCACGTGCACGTTGACCAGCCGGGTGTCGGCCGCGTGCCGATATCCCCAGACCTGCTCGAGCAGCACCTCGCGGGTGAAGACCTGACGCGGCTTGCGGGCGAGCGCGACCAACAGGTCGAACTCCAGCGGCGTCAGCTTCACCTCTTCGCCGTTGCGGCTGACCGTGTGCGCGGGAACGTCGATGCTGATCTGGTTGCCGGGTGGCCCGATGGTCAGCATCTCCGGCGCCACGTCCTCGCCCCGGCGCAGCCGGGCCCGCATCCGGGCCACCAGCTCCTTGGGCTTGAACGGCTTGACCACGTAGTCGTCGGCGCCGGACTCCAGCCCGAGCACCACATCGACCGTGTCGCTCTTCGCGGTCAGCATCACGATAGGCACGCCGGACTCCGTCCGGATCGCCCGCGCCACGTCGATACCGCTCATTCCGGGCAGCATCAGGTCAAGCAGCACGATGTCGGGCCGACTGTCGCGGAACGCGGCCAGCGCCCGTTCCCCGTCAGCGACGAATGAGGGCAGGAAGCCCTCACTGCGCAGCACGATGCCGAGCATCTCCGCGAGCGCGGGGTCGTCGTCGACCACCAGTACCCGGGCTCTCATGGGATTAATATTCCATCCCCATTCAGTTCGGTGGGACCGGCGTCACCCGGCACAGTATCGCCGCCGGCAAGCTTGCCACAGAGATCCGCGCCGCCGGGACCGCGCGCCGGCACCGACCTGCGGACCACCGGATCGAACCGGGCGTGTAACCATGATCCCTGCGTGCGCCGCCGCGCGCCACCGTCGCTCGTCCCCCAGGAGTACGCGTGCCCGACGCCGGCCCGATCGCCGTGCTTCCGCGCCGCCCGCTCACCGTGGGCGAGCTGTTGGACTCGGCGGTCCTGCTGCTGCGCGAACAGGCCCGGATACTGGTGCCGTTCGCCGCCGTGCTCGCCGTCGGCGAACAACTCCTGCTGCTGCCCCTGCGGCTCACAGCCGGCGCTGGCCCGCCGATCTGGTGGTTCGCCAGCGGGCAGTTCGCCTCGTACTGGCTCCTGTTGGCCGTCGGCGCGGCGACCGAGGCCGTGATCATCACGCTGCTCGGCAACCCGGCCGCCCGGGCCGCCGGAGCGGCACTGCTCGGCAGCGCCGCCCGTCCCCGCGAGGTGCTCCGGCCCGCCGGCGCCCGGTGGGGGTCCACGCTGCTGCTCGCGCCGGTGGTCGGCGCCCTGATGCTCACCGCCGCGCTGTTCGGGCCTGCCTGGTTCGTCGGGTTCGCTCTGCTCGGCGGGCTCGTGCCCGCGCTCGTCGTCGACCGCGTCTCGGCGCCGCGCGCCCTGCCCCGGGCGGCAGCGCTGGCCGTACGCGGCGGGGCCCGGGCCGGGCTGATCCGACTGCTCGGCTATCTCGGCTGGTGGGTGCTCCGGGTCGGTCTGGCGACCGGCGCCGTGCTCGGGCTGAACCGGCTCGACCTGTTCGACGCCGGCTGGGCGGTGCCGGTCGCCCTGCTGGTCTGGGCCGGCGTGAACAGCGTCGCCTACCCGGCGCTGGCCTGCCTCGACGCGGTGCTGCACATGGAGACCCGGATGCGCACCGAAGGTCTGGACATCCTGCTCTCCCGGGCGCCGGCCGGCACGCCGGAGCCGGTCCTGCGGGCGGCCGGCCGATGAGCTTCAGCCGGTGGTGGACCGAGACCACGGCGGCGCTCGGTGATCACGTGCCGCTGCCGCTGGTGGCGTTGCTGCTGGTCGTCGCCGCGGCGCTGGCCGCGCTGGCCTGGCACACCTTTCCGGCCTGGGTGCCCCGCCGGCTGCCCCGGATCCGGCTGCCGCGGATCCGCCTGCCGCGACTGCGCCGGCCGAGGCTCCCCCGCTTCCGACGCCGGCGACGCCCCGCGCGCAAGGCCGCCACCGCGACCGAGCCGACTGCGATCGCGCCGCTGCCGCCGGACACTCCGGGCCCCGCACACCTCTCGCTGGCCGACCGGCTCGCCGCGGAGGGCCGCTATGCCGAGGCGGTCCGGGAGCGGCTGCGCGACATGATCGGTGAACTGGTCAGCCGGCAGGTGGTGCCCCGCCAGCCCGGGCTCACCGTGCTCGAGGTCGGCGCGACCGCGGCGCGGAACCGGCCGCCCACCGGACCGCCGGTCGCGGCCGCCGGCGCGATCTTCGCCGAGCTCTGGTACGCCCAGCGGCCCGCCTCGGCCGAGCACGACCGGCGGATGCGGGAACTCGCCGCCGACCTGCACCGGGTGCTCGCCGAGCCCTCCAGCACCGCTGGCGCGCCGGCCGCCGTACCCGGACCGGGCGGTGGCCCGGTTACCGTCCCCGGGCAGCACGGCGGCGGAACCGACGCCCTCGGAAACGCCGGTGGGCCGGCCGCCCGGTCCGAGCCGGCCGGCGCCCGGGAGGCCCGACCGTGACCGCCACACCGCAGACGGCCGCCCGCTCGGCCACGGCGACCGCCAAGGCGCCGCGCCCCACGCCGGCCCGTCCCCGGCGTCGCTGGTACCGGATCGCCGTGCCGTTCGGGCTGGTCGCCGCGCTGATCGCCACCAGCCTGATCACCCGGGCGGTGGACCGGCCCGACCCCGACGACCCGGGCTACCTCTCCCCGGTGGAGACCGGCGGACACGGTGGCAGCCGGCTGGCCGACGCACTGCGCCAGCGAGGAGTCGCGGTGCAGCGGGAGACCGATCTCGTGCCCGCGCTGCTGGCCACCCGCGCCGGTCCCGCCACCCTCTTCGTGCCCGCCCCGGACCTGCTGCACCCGGACACCCTCGGCGGGCTGAGCACGCTGCCCACCGGCACCCGGCTGGTGCTGGTGGACCCGTCCCGACGGGTGCTGGACGGTGCCGCCGTACCGCTGCACCGGACCGACCGGCGCTGGACCACTAAGGTGGTCGGTCCGGAGAACGCCGGGCGAGCCTGCCCGCTGACCGAGCTGGGCGCGGTGCGCCAGGCCGCGTTAGCGCGCCAGCGGTACGCGTCCGACGGCGACGCCGACCTCTGCTTCGCGGCCGGGCTGGCCCGGCTGCCCGGTGCCGCCGAGACCGTGGTGGTGGGCGCCGACGACCCGTTCCGCAACGATCGGATCGACGAGCCCGACAACCGGGAACTGGCCACCGCCCTGCTCGGGGTGCGCGGCCGGGTGCTCTGGCTGGATCTGGACGGTCCCGCCCCGCCCCCGCCGGGCGCTCCCGGCACCGCGGCTCAGCCGAGCGAGACGTCCGAACCCGGCGACTCCCCCGGCGAGGAGCCGGGCAGCGGCACGCCCAACCCCCGGCCCGGCGCACCGGGCAGCGGCTCCGACGACTCGTCGAGCGGAGGCGACCAGAACGGCGAGAATTCAGCCGGCAGTGCGGACCAGAACCCGCCGAACCCGCTCTGGACCGCCTTCCCACCGTGGTTCTGGGCACTGCTCGCGCAGCTCGCGCTGGCGCTGCTGCTCGCCGTGCTCTGGCGGGCCCGCCGGCTCGGAGCGCCGGCACCCGAGCCGCTGCCGGTGACCGTACGGGCCGCCGAGACGGTTCTCGGCCGGGCCCGGCTCTACCGTCAGGCCGGCGCGCGCGGACCGGCGGCCCGGACGCTGCGGGCCGCCACCCTGACCCGTCTGCTACCCCGGCTGAACCTGCCGGTGGACACACCGCCGGACCGGGTGGCCGCGGCCGTCGCCGCCCGCACTGGCGACGGCCCGGGCGAGATCGAGGAGCTGCTGTACGGCGCCGACCCGGACACCGACCGGCAGCTGCTGGATCTGGCCCGGTCGCTGGACCGGATCGTCCGTACCGTCGTCGACTTCCCGGCCGACCGGGCGCACCCCGCCGAACCGCCACGAACCGACCCGACCAAAGGAGGACCCCGGTGACCCGACCCGCCGGAACCACCGAGCTGCCGCACATCGGCCCCGACGACGCGCGCGCCGCCCTGCACCGGCTGCGGGCCGAGGTCGGCAAGGCGGTCGTCGGCCAGGACGCGGTGGTCACCGGGTTGGTGATCGCCCTGCTCTGCCGGGGGCACGTGCTGCTGGAGGGCGTACCGGGGGTGGCCAAGACGCTGCTGATCCGCACCGTGGCCACCGCGCTGGACCTGGACTCGAAGCGGGTGCAGTTCACCCCCGACCTGATGCCCGGCGACGTCACCGGCTCGTTGATCTTCGACCCGCACACCGCCGCGTTCACCTTCCGCGAGGGCCCGGTCTTCACCAACATCCTCCTCGCCGACGAGATCAACCGGACCCCGCCGAAGACCCAGTCGGCGCTGCTGGAAGTGATGGAGGAGCGACAGGTGTCGGTGGAGGGCGGACGGCGCCCGCTGCCCGACCCGTTCATCGTGGCCGCCACCCAGAACCCGATCGAGTACGAGGGCACCTACCCGCTGCCCGAGGCGCAGCTCGACCGGTTCCTGCTCAAGCTCACCGTGCCGCTGCCCAGCCGGGAGGAGGAGCTGGGGGTGCTCCGCGCCCACCACGCCGGCTTCGACCCGCGCAACCTGGCTGCGGCCGGCGTACGGCCGGTGGCGACCGCGGCCGACCTGGCCGCCGCCCGGGCGGGGGTCGGCGGGGTGCACGTCGCCGAGCCGCTCCTCGGCTACCTCGTGGACCTCTGCCGGGCCACCCGCAGCACCCCGGCCCTGGAACTGGGCGCCTCGCCGCGTGGCGCCACCGCGCTGCTGAACACCGCCAAGGCGTGGGCCTGGCTGGCCGGGCGGGACCACGTGGTTCCCGACGACGTCAAGGCGGTGGCCCGGCCCGCCCTGCGGCACCGGCTCCGGCTGCGGCCGGAGGTGGAGCTGGAGGGCGTCGGGGTCGACGCGGTACTGGACACGGTGCTCGCCACCGTGCCGACGCCGCGATGACGTGGCGGGCGGCGGTGCTGCTGGCGGTCGGGGCGCTGACCCTGCCGTTCTGGCCGTCGCCGTTCGCCGGGGTGCTGCTGATGACCGGCGGCGTGCTGCTGCTGGTGGCGGTGGACCGGCTGCTGGCGGTCCCGCCGGCGGAGCTGACCGCGCAGCGCGAGGGCGAGCGGGTGGTCCGCCTCGGCGGCACCGCGACGGTCACCCTCCGAATCGACAACCCCTCCCCGCGTACGCTGCGCGCCCAGGTGCGCGACGCCTGGGTGCCGTCGGCCGGCGCCCGCCCGGACATCCCGCCGCACCGGATCGTCACGGTGCCCGCGGGCGGCACGCTGCTGCTGCCCAGCCGGCTCACCCCGACCCGGCGCGGCGACCGGGCGGTCGCCGCGCTGACCGTCCGCTCGTTCGGCCCGCTGCGGTTGGCGTTCCGCCAGCGCGCCGGCCGGCCCGCCACGCCACCATGGACGCTGCGGGTGCTGCCCCGGTTCGACTCCCGACGGCATCTGCCGGAGAAGCTGGCCCGGCTGCGGGTGATCGACGGCACCCAGGTCAGCCGGGGACGCGGCCAGGGCACCGAGTTCGACACGCTGCGCGAGTACGTGGTCGGCGACGACGTGCGGTCGATCGACTGGCGGGCCAGCGCCCGGCAGGCGGACGTGCTGGTGCGTACCTGGCGGCCGGAGCGGGATCGGCGGCTGGTCTGCGTGCTCGACACCGGCCGCACCTCGGCGATCCGGGTCGGCGACGAGCCCCGACTGGACACCGCCATCGACGCGGCCCTGCTGCTCACCGCGCTCGCCGCCCGGGCCGGCGACCGGGTCGACCTGCTGGCCGCGGACACCGCGGTCCGGGCCACGGTCGCCGGCACCGGCCGACCGGCGCTGCTTCCCCGGCTGGTGCACGCGCTCGCCCCGCTGCAGCCGGCGCTGGTCGAGACGGATTTCGAGCTGATCGCCGGTGAGGTGCTCCGCCGGCAGCGCCAGCGCAGCCTGGTGGTGCTCTTCACCGCGCTGGAGGCAGGCGCGCTCGGCGAGGGGCTGCTGCCGGTGCTGCCCCGGCTGGCCGCCCGGCACCGGGTGCTGATCGCGGCGACCCACGACCCGGTGCTGTCGGCGTTGACCGCCGGCACGCCGACCCGACCGAAGGACGCCTACGCCGCGGCGGCCGGCTGGCGGGCGCTGGCCGAGCGGGACCGGGTCCGCAGCGCCCTGGCCCGGCACGGCGTCACGGTGGTCGACGCCCCGGCCGGCGCCCTGGCCACCACCCTCGCCGACACCTACCTACGCCTCAAGGCCCTCGGCCAGCTCTGACCCCACCGACACCCTCCGGTTGATCATGAAGTTATTGCCAGTCACCTCGGCGTGTCGCGCCAACAACTTCATGATCAACGGGGTCCGGCTGGTCGGCGGGGTGGGGGGCGGGGGCGGCGGTGGCGCGGTGGCCGAGGATGAGGACGTAGGCGAGGAAGGCGAGCCAGACGGCGGCGCCACAGGCCACCCGGAGCGCGATCGGCACCGGCGCCGGGGTGATGAACGCCTCGACGAACGCGGAGACCGCGAAGAGCCCGACCAGGCCCACGGCGACGAGGATCGCGGAGCGCCCGGCCCGGGCCACCGCCTGACCCCGGCTCAGCTCGGCCGGCGGTGCGATCCAGGCCCAGGCCGTCCGCAACCCCACCCCGGCGGCCACGAACACCCCGGTCAACTCCAGCAGGCCGTGCGGGGTGATCAGGCCGAAGAAGACGTCCGCCCGGCCGTAGGAGACCATCACCCCGCCGACCACGCCGATGTTCAGCGCATTTTCCCAGAGCAGATAGAAGACCGGCACGATCAGCACCCCGGACGCCAGGCACTGGGCGGCGATCCAGGCGTTGTGCGTCCAGAGGTGGAAGGCGAAGGTCGGTGCGGAGAACTCGGTGTAGTAACCGGCGAACCCGGAGTCGACCAGTTCCGCCGCGGCCTGCTCGCCGATGAACGCACCGGCGGTGTCCGGGTTGTTCGCGACGAACCAGATCAGGAAGAAGCTGAGCAGGCTGAAGCCGGTCGCCACCCCGCACCACCAGGGCCAGGCACGGTAGACCGCGCCGGGAAAACCGACCAGCAGGAAGCGGGTGACCGCCGCCCAGGAGGGGCGGGACCGGCCGGTGAGCCGGGCCCGGGCCCGCAGCACCAACTGGGAGAGCTGATTGACCAGCGCCGGATCGGGTGACCGGCTGCGCAGCGCGGAGAGCTGAGTGGTCGCGCGTTGGTAGAGGACGACCAGCTCGTCGACGTCGGCGGCATCGAGATGGCGACGCTTGCACAGCTCCTCCAGCCGCCGCCACTGGCCACCGTGCTCCGCGACGTACGCGTCGAGATCCACGCCCCACCCCCGTCCCGGCGATCATAGTGTTCACTGTCGGGGTGAGCGCGCAACCACCATCGCCCGCCGGCACCCGGGCAGTTGCCCGGGCGGTCGCCGAAAGCGACGCCGGGCTGGTCAGCGGCGAGGCCGTCGAGCTGGACATCCGGGCCGCCCGACTCGGTTCCCGGGTGCTCGCCCTGCTGCTCGACGTGCTGTGCCAGCTGGCTCTCGCGCTGGTGCTCGCCATGCTGGCGGGGCTCGTCTTCGCGGCCCTGCCGATCGAGCTGGTCAACGCCGCGATCACCGGTGCGACCGGCACGATCGCGCTGATCCTGGTGCTGGTCGGCTACCCCGTGCTCTTCGAGCGGTTCGCCGGCGGGCGGACCCCGGGCAAGCTCGCGGTCGGCCTGCGGGTGGTCAGCGCCGACGGAGGCCCGGTCGAGCTGCGGCAGTCACTGACCCGGGCACTGGTGGGGGTCGCCGTCGAGTGGCCCGGCCTGGTGCTGCCACTGCTCAGCTGGGTGGCCGGAGTGACGGTGATGCTGACCGACCGGCGCGGCCGTCGGCTCGGCGATCTGGTGGCCGGCACCCTGGTCATCCACACCCGCACCGCAGCCGTGTGGCGGCCCGTCCCGACCGCCGTACCGCCGCTGGTCAGCTGGGCGTACACGCTGGACCTGACCCGGCTCGACGATGAGCTGGCGCTCGCCGCCCGGCACTATCTGGCCCGGGTGCACCAGCTCGTCGAGCCGGACCGGACCCGGCTGGCCCGGGGCCTCTGGACCGAGGTGGCCGCGGTGACCACCCCACCCCCGCCGCTGGCCGCGTCGGAGACCGTCTACCTGGCCGCGGTCCTCGGCGAGCGGCACCGCCGGGCGATGCACCGGATGCGCCGTACCCGGGCGGCAACCGCGGCGCTCTGGCCGGAGCTGATGCCCACCCCGCCAGCCGAGCCGATCCGCCCGGCCGCGCCGGAGGCGGCCGCGCCGGCCGCAAAGCCACCGGCGCCACCGGCCCAGGCCGGCCCGCCGCTGCTGCGGCCGTCGACCACCTCCGCGCCGCCGACCCAGGCCGGCCCCGTGGTGGTACGCCCGCCGACCACTCCTGCGCCACCGACCCAGGCCGGCCCCGCGGTGGTACGCCCCGCGAGCGCGACCGCCGAGCGACCCGGCACCTGAGCCACGGGTGCGCGGCCCCGCCCCATTTCCGGGGCAGGTCGACAGCGTCCAGCCACCCCACCTCAGCGGGGGCAGGGCTCAGGCGAAGAGCGTCCGCCCCCAGTGGTCGCCGCCGTCCCGGACCCCGGGCGGGCAGGCGAAGAGGCCGCTGGAGACGTGCCGCAGGTACTCGTTCAGCACGTCGTGCCGGGCCAACTGGGTCTGGATCGGAATGAACTGCTTGCGCGGGTCGCGCTGGTAGGCGATGAAGAAGAGCCCGGCGTCCAGCCGGCCCAGGCCGTCCGAGCCGTCCACGAAGTTGTAGCCACGGCGCAGCAGGTGCGCGCCGTTGTTCCGGCTGGGGTGCGCCAGCGTGACGTGCGCGTGCTCGGCGATCCGCGGCTGGCCGT
The DNA here is from genome assembly GCF_044456245.1 of Micromonospora sp. NPDC051006. Classification (NCBI taxonomy): domain Bacteria; kingdom Bacillati; phylum Actinomycetota; class Actinomycetes; order Micromonosporales; family Micromonosporaceae; genus Micromonospora; species Micromonospora sp. NPDC051006. Next base: position 128,638 of record NZ_JBITFP010000003.1, on the reverse strand, counting down.
CCTCGCCCTTCGCGGCGAAGTCCGGCTCCTCGAACTCGTCCCGCTGCCCGAGCGGCGCGCCACTGCCCTTGGCCCGGCCGATGATCTCCTCCTGCTCGGCCAGCGAGGTCCGGTCCCAGGTCTCGACCAACATCCGGACCTTGCGGGTGACCAGGTACGACCCACCGGTCATCCACTCCGGCCCGTCGCCCGCCGGCACCCAGAGCTGGTCGGCGAGCAGGTCGCCGTCCTCGGCCTTGAGGTTGGCGGTGCCGTCCTTGAAACCGAAGAGGTTGCGCGGGGTGGCCTGGTCACGGGACGTGGACGAGGTCCGACCGAAGCCGAGCTGTGACCAGCGCACGCTCACCACGCCCATGCCGATCCGGGCCAGGTTGCGGATCGCGTGCACCGCCACCTGCGGGTCGTTGGCGCACGCCTGGACGCAGAGGTCGCCGCCGGAGATCTGCGGCTGCAACGCGTCACCGGGGAACCGGGGCAGGTCGGCCAGGGCGGCGGGGCGCCGGTCGGCGATGCCGAACCGGTCCCGGCCCTGGGCGTCCCGGAAGAGCGTCGGCCCGAAGCCGATGGTCAACGTGAGCTGCGACGGCGGCAGGCCGAGCGCCTCACCGGTGTCGTCCGGTGGCGCCTCCGGAATGCCGCCGACCGCGCCGAGCACACCGGCGTCCCGGCCGGCGGTCATCCGGGCGGCGGCCGCCGTCCACTCCTGGAGCAGCTCGACCAGGCGGGCCCGGTCCTTGGTGATGACGTCGAACGAGACGAAGTGCAGCCGGTCCTGGGCCGGCGTGACGATGCCGGCCTGGTGTTCGCCGTGGAACGGCACCGCGCCCGCGGCGTGGTCGCTGGCCGCGGCGTGCTCCGCCGGGCCACGGGTCAGCGCGCCAGCGCCGACCGCGACTCCGGCGACACCGGCCACCCCGGCGCCGGCGAGCGTGATCGCTCGGCGCCGGGACACCCTGCTTCCGCTCATCGACTCCCCCTGTCCAGGATCACCGGGCGACGACCGCGGCGACCTTGCTGATCGGCTCGGCGAGCGCGTTGATGCCGTCGGAGAGCTCCTTGAGCTCGGCCTTGCTCAACGCGGTGTGCAGCTTCCAGCCGTCGCCCGCCCGGTGCTTGCCGAGCAGCGCCTCGACGTTGGCGAACTCGCTGTCGAGCTGCTTGACCAGGTCGGGCGAGCGCTGCTCCAGCGCGGGCCGGAGGGCGGAGATGGCCGCCTTCGAGCCCTCCAGGTTGGCGCTGAAGTCCCAGAGGTCGGTGTGCGAGTAGCGGTCCTCCTCGCCGGTGATCTTGCCGGTGGCCACCTCGTCGAGCAGTTCCTTGGCACCGTTGGCGAGCTGGAGCGGGGAGAGCTTCTCGGCGTTGGCCTTGCTCACGATCTCCTTGACGTCGACCAGCAGCCGGTCGGCGATCGGGCCGTCCTTGCTGATGTCGCCGGTGGTCCAGAGGTCCTTCTCGATCCGGTGGAAGCCGGTGAACTCCATTCCCTCCTCGATGACCTCCTCGCGGCCATCGATCTTGGGGTCGAGGTCGCCGAAGATCTCGGCGACCGGCTCGATCCGCTCCCAGTAGGTCCGGGCGACCGGGAAGAGCTCCTTGGCCTTCGCCACGTCCCCGCCCTTGACCGCGCCGACGAACTCCTCGGTCTTCTCCAGCAGGGCGGTCGTCTGGCTCTTGACGTAGCGCTGGTAGCTCTCGGCGGCACCGGCCAGCGCGGCGTCCTCGGTCAACGGCGCGGCCGATCCGCTGACCTTCAACGCGCCCCGGATGCCCTTGCCGCTCATCCCGGGCTTGCAGGCCGTCTCGTACGTGCCGGCGGGCAGCTCAACGTGCAGCTCACGGCTGAGTCCGGGGGCGATGTTCTCCACCTCGCCCATGACCCGGTCGCCGCTCGCGTAGACGTAGAACTCGGTCACCTTGCCGCCCGAGTTCGTGATCTTGAAGGTGGCCGTCCCGGCGTTCAGATCGGTGTCGCCGACGTCGCAGGCGGTGTCACTGGCCTTGACCACGATCGGGCCACCGGCTGCGGCCGGGCCCCCCTCGTCGCTGTCGGAGCACGCGGTGACGCCGGCTGCGGCCAGCACGCCGACGGCGGCCAGCGCCAGGAAACGGGTGGTACGCATCTGTTGAGTTCTCCTCGTCGGGTCAGGCACGGTGCGGCGCGGACGCCGGCTCGTCGGTGTCGGCCTCGGTCCGGGTGCCCGTTGCGGGCGCGGCCTCGCTGTCGGCGCCGGCCCGCGGCGCGGCCTCACTGCGGGCGCCCGCCGTCAGCGCGGCGTCGCTGCCGGTGCTCGCCTGCGGCGCGGCGTCGCTGTCGGTGCTCGTCTGCGGGGCGGGCCTGGGGGCGGTCGCGGTCGCCCGGCGGGCCGGGCGCAGGAAGAGCACCAGGACCGGCACCGCGTAGGCGACCCAGGCGATCGTCTCGAGCACCGTGGGCGCGGCGGTGATGTTGAACATCCCGGCCAGCAGGGCCGCGTACCAGGTGCTGGGGTCGAGCACGGTGGTGATGTCGAAGGCCAGGTTGTTCAGGCCGGGCAGGACGCCGGCCTCCTGGAAGTCGTGCACGCCGTACTTGAGGATGCCGGCGGCGACCAGGATCAGCAACGCGCCGGTCCAGGTGAAGAAGCGGGACAGGTTGATCCTCAGGGCGCTGGCGTAGAGCAGTCCGCCGATCACCACGGCGGTGGCGATGCCGCCGATCAGCGCGAGCAGCGGTCCGGTGTCGCCGGCCGCGCCCTGGGCCGCCGAGTAGAAGATGAGCGCCGTCTCCAGCCCCTCCCGGATCACCGCGAGGAAGGCCATCCCGGCCACCGCGAGGGAGCCGACCGCGAGCGCTTCGCTCAGCTTGCCGCGCAGCTCGCCGGCGATGGACCGGGCCGCCCGTCGCATCCAGAAGATCATCCAGGTGACGAACACGACGGCCGCGACGGAGGTCACCGCCTCGAACAGCTCGCGGTCCTCGGAGCGGGCCAGCAGCGTGGTGGAGGTGTACTCGATCAGCCAGCCGAAGAGCACCGAGAGCGCCACCGCCAGGCCCACGCCGGCCCACACCTGGGGCAGCCGGTCCCGGCGCTGCGACTTCACGAGGAACGCGACCAGGATGCTGACCACCAGGGTCGCTTCCAGGCCCTCGCGCAGGCCGATCAGATAGGTGGCGAACATCGGAGCTCCGCGTCGTTAGGTACGCCTCAGCTAACTTAGGGCAGCCACACCTTCCTCCTGATCAGAGGGGCTCGTCAAGTCGTTCATGAGCAACACCACCCGTCCGCGCGACCACTGACGGCTGCCGCTGACGGAGGCCGCTCAAGTGGCCGGTCGCGGGCGGGCGGCGAGCCGGTCGGCTGTGGCAGGATCCGGCACGGCCCCTACCGCAGACAGGACGACCGTGCCCGACGATCTGTTCACCCCCACCATCGCGCCGGCCGACTACCAGACGAAACGCAAGCCGTGGCGCCCGCAGTCGCTGCTGGTGCCGGCGATCCTCGGCGGACCGACCGCGGTCACCGTGCTCGCGCTCCTCAATGGCGCCCGGCTAGGCCTTACCCGCCGGGCGGTGCTGACCGTGCTCGGCGCCGGTCTGGCCGCGCTGATCGCCCGGATCGTGGTCACCGTGACGCTGCTCCCCGATGCCAACGCCCGGCCGGCCCGGCTGGTCGGGTCGCTCGCCGGCGCGCTGGTCTGGCTGGCCGTCTCGGCCACCCAGAAGACCCGGTTCCGGGCGTACGAGCTGCGCGGCGGCGAACCGGCGTCGCTCTGGCTGCCCGGCATCGCCGCGATCCTGCTCCTCGGCTTCCTCGAGGGCGCGCTGGTCCTGCTGGTCGATCGCGGATGACCGCACCCGACCTGGCGCTCTCCCGGGCCGCCCACCTGCTCGAGGTGAACCGGGCCGACGCCGCCCTGGAGGAACTCGCCCGACTTCCCGCCGACGTCGCCCTCGGCGCGCCCGCCTTCCGACTGCGCGCTGCCGCCCTCACCGACCTCGACCGGTGGGACGACGTGGTGGCCACCGCCCGGCAGGGGCTGGCCGAGCTCGGGCCGGACGCCGAGCTGCTCGGCCGCCTCGGCCTGGCGCTGCGACACCGCGGCGAGTACGCCCCGGCCGAACAGGCGCTGCTCGACGGGCTGGCCATCGCCCCCGAGAGCCCCTGGCTGCTCTGCCAGTACGCCGACCTCTGCACGGCGGTGGGCCAGACCGACAAGGCGGAACAGCTGCTCGCCCGGGCCGCCGCGCTCGCCCCGGAGTCGCCGGCGGTGTTCGCGTCCCGCTTCCAGTTGGCGTACACCCGGGGCGACGACCGGGCGACGGAGCAGATCGCCCGGGAGTTCCTCGGTGTCTGGCCGGAGCACCCGGCGGCGCTCGCGCTGCACGGCCTGGCCGCCGCCCAGCGCGGCCGGATGGATGCCGCGCACCGGTCCTTCGGGCAGGCGGTGGCGCATGATCCGGCGGACGTGGACGCCGCCAACGCCGCCTGGGAGGCCCGGGTGCTGGCCCACCCGCTGCTGCTGCCGCTCCGCCCGCTGCACCGGTGGGGGATGTTGCGCACCTGGCTGGTCGCGGTGACCGTGATGGTCGGGCTCAACCTGGCCGGGCTGGATCTGCTCGCCGGGCTGGCCGGCCTGCTCTGGATCGCCTACTGCGTCTACTCGTGGACGGCCCCCGCCCTGGTCCGCCGGCTGGTACGCGGACGGTGGCGCTCGTGAAGGGCTTCGGGCCGTGGCTGGCGGTCCTCGCGGTGGTCCTCCTGCTGAGCGCGCTGCGGCTGCGGGCGCTGGCGACCGCGGTGTCGCTGGCCTGGCTCGCCTGGTGCGTCTGGACCTGGATCCGCCCCCGGCGCCGCTCCGGCCCGCACTGATCGGCCGGATACGACGAACGGGCCGACCGCACCAGCGGCCGGCCCGTTCGGACGTCGATCAGTAGCGGTAGTGCTCGGGCTTGAAGGGGCCGTCGACCGAGACGCCGAGGTAGTCGGCCTGCTCCTTCGAGAGCGTGCTCAGCTTGGCGCCGAGCGCGTCGAGGTGCAGCCGGGCGACCTTCTCGTCCAGCGCCTTCGGCAGCACGTAGACGCCGATCGGGTAGTCCTCGGTCTTCGTGAACAGCTCGATCTGGGCGATCGTCTGGTTCGAGAACGAGTTCGACATGACGAAGCTCGGGTGCCCGGTGGCGTTGCCCAGGTTCAGCAGCCGGCCCTCGGAGAGCACGATGATCGCGTGGCCGTCGTCGAAGCGCCAGAGGTCGACCTGCGGCTTGATGTTCTCCCGCGTGACGTCCGAGCGCTTGGCCAGGCCGGCCATGTCGATCTCGTTGTCGAAGTGGCCGATGTTGCCGACGATGGCCTGGTGCTTCATCCGGGCCATGTGCTCGTTGGTGATGACGTCGTAGCAGCCGGTCGCGGTGACGAAGATGTCGGCCTGCTCGACCACGTCGTCCAGGGTGGCGACCTGGTAGCCGTCCATCGCGGCCTGGAGCGCGCAGATCGGGTCGACCTCGGTCACCACGACCCGGGCGCCCTGGCCGCGCAGCGACTCGGCGCAGCCCTTGCCCACGTCGCCGTAGCCGAGCACGACGGCCATCTTGCCGCCGATCAGCACGTCGGTGGCCCGGTTGATGCCGTCGATCAGCGAGTGCCGGCAGCCGTACTTGTTGTCGAACTTGCTCTTGGTCACCGCGTCGTTGACGTTGATGGCCGGGAAGAGCAGCGTGCCGGCGCGGTGCATCTCGTAGAGACGGTGCACGCCGGTGGTGGTCTCCTCGGTGACGCCCTTGATGGTGGAGGCGACCCGGGTCCAACGCTGACCGTCCTCGGCGAGCGTGCGGTGCAGCAGGCCCAGGATGACCGCGTACTCCTCGGAGTCGGCGGACTCGACCGGCGGCACGACGCCCGCCTTCTCGAACTCGACGCCCTTGTGGACCAGCAGGGTCGCGTCGCCGCCGTCGTCGAGGATCATGTTCGGGCCCTGGCCGTCCGGCCAGGTGAGCACCTGCTCGGTGCACCACCAGTACTCCTCGAGCGTCTCGCCCTTCCAGGCGTAGACCGGGACACCGGCCGGCGCGTCCGGCGTGCCCTCCGGCCCGACCGCGATCGCCGCGGCGGCGTGGTCCTGGGTGGAGAAGATGTTGCAGGACGCCCAACGGACCTGCGCGCCGAGCGCGACCAGGGTCTCGATGAGGACGGCCGTCTGGATGGTCATGTGCAGCGAACCGGTGATCCGGGCGCCGGCCAGCGGCTGGGCGTCGGCGAACTCACGGCGGATCGCCATCAGGCCGGGCATCTCGTGCTCGGCGAGCCGGATCTCCTTGCGCCCGAACTCGGCGAGCGACAGATCCGCCACCTTGTAGTCGCCCTCGGCGACGGTGCTCGGCCGGGCCTCGGACGGCGTCCCGCTGGACGCCGGGAGGGTGCTGGTCATGAAAGCTCCTGTCGGACGATGTGCTGCGCGACCCTCCACCTTACGCGCGCCGAGCCGCGGTGGCCCGGCCGGTCGTCGACGCGGGGCCCGGTGGCGGACAGCGCACGGGGCGGTCGGTTGTGAACGGTCTCCCGCCCACCACCCGGCCGCCCCGTGCATCCCCCCGGTTTGGTTCCCCGCACGTTCTCGGACCGTCGTCGCGATAACGCTGCGTACTCATAGAGTCACACTGCGCGAGCTACCCGTCAAGCTATTTCGGGAAAGTCGGACTTGCCGCTACGGCGGCGACTGCTGCGATGGCTGCGGTGTTCAGTGCAGGCCGGAGGAGGCGACGTACGCCTCGCCGGACCCACTGATCCGCACCGGACCGCCCGACGCGCCACCGATCGCCGCCTGGCCCGAGGCGAGCGTCAACGCGCCCGACCCGTCGTCCACCGTCACCGAGCCACTCGCGCAGAGCACCACCCGGGGACCGGCCACCGTCAGCTCCGCCGCCGGCACCTCGGTGCCCACCGTGACCCGGTGCAGCGCGAAGTCGTCCACCGGCACCGGCCAGCAGTCCACCCCGGGGCTCACCCGATGGGCCGCACTCACCGGCTCGTCGAGCACCTCGAAGCGCAGCACCCGCAGCAGCTCGTCGACGTCCACCCGCTTCGGCGTCAGACCGCCGCGCAGCACGTTGTCACTGGCCGCCATGATCTCCACGCCGGTGCCGCGCAGGTAGGCGTGCAGATTGCCGGCCGGCATCCAGATCGCCTCACCGGGCTCCAGCCGCACGTGGTTCAGCAGTAGCGCGACCAGCACCCCCGGGTCGGCCGGGTAGCTGGCGGCCAGCTCACGCGCCAACGCCGCGTCCGGCCCGTCGGCCGGCGCCGCGACCACCGCCGCCACCAGCCCGGCCCGCTCCTGCTGCGGCCAGGTCAACAGCGTGCGTACCGCCGTGCGCAGCCCCGCGGTGCCGGAGCGCAGCGCGGCCACGACCGGCTGCAGCGCCGGTACGCCGAACGCGGCGAGAGCCGCCGCGGACGCCGCCGGGTCGCGGAAACCGCAGAGCGCCTCGAAATCCGAGAGCGCGACCAACAGCTCCGGCTTGGGATACGGGTCGACGTAGTTGCGCTCCCCGGCCGGGCGCGCCAGGTCGGCGGCGTGCCCGGCCCGGGCCTGCTTGGCGTCCGGGTGGGCCTGCAGGCTCAGCGCCGCATCGGCGGCGAGCACCTTGAGCAGGAACGGCAGCCGGGGGCCGAACCGGTTGACGGCCCGGTCGCCGAGCCAGACTTCCGGCTCGGCGGCCAGCACGTCGGTCAGGCTCACCCGAGCGCCCGCGCGCTCGATCGAGGCCGGGGCGCCCGGGTGCGCGCCGAGCCAGAGTTCCGCCTCGGGTCCGTCGCTCGGCACCGGACGCCCCTGCAGGGCGGCGATGGCGGAGCGGGAACCCCAGGCGTAGTCCCGGATCGGGCCGTGTAGCAGTTCCACCTGTCAGCTCCCGGGCCGTCCGGCCGCCTCGTCCGACGCGTCCTGCGGTGCGGCGGACTCGTTGCCCTCGCGGGCGGCGTCGGCACGGTAGATGTCCGGCTCCAGGTAGATGACCCGGGCGGTCGGCACCGCGGCGCGGATCCGCGCCTCGACGGCGTCGATGCCGGCCGCCAACTCCTCGGCGGTCTCGCACTGCGCCACGCCGATCTTCGCCGCGACCATCAGCTCCTCCGGCCCGAGGTAGAGCGTCTTCATGTGGATGATCCGCTCGACCTCGGGGCCGTCGGTCACGGCCCGTTCGATGGCGGCCAGGTCGTGCGCCTCCGCGCCCTCACCGAGCAGCAGGCTCTTGGTCTCGATGGCGAGCACCACGGCGATGGTCACCAGCAGCACGCCGATCATCGCGGTGCCGGCCGCGTCCCACTCACCGTTGCCGGTGACCAGCGTCATGCTGACGCCGAAGAGGGCGAAGACCAGACCGACCAGCGCGCCGAAGTCCTCCAGCAGCACCACCGGCAGCTCGGGGGCCTTGGCCCGGCGGATGAACTTCACCCACGACTGGTTGCCCCGGATGTGGTTGGACTCCTTGATCGCCGTCCGGAAGGAGAACGACTCCATCACGATCGCCACCACCAGCACGGTCACCGGCACCCACTGCCAGGATTCGATTCCGTGCGGGTCGTGCCACTTGTGGTACGCCTCGTAGAGCGCGAACAGCCCACCGACGCTGAACAGCACGATGGAGACGATGAAGGCATAGATGTAGCGCTCCCGGCCGTAGCCGAACGGGTGCTGCGGGGTGGCCTCCCGCTTGGCCCGCTTGCCGCCGAGCAGGAGCAGGCCCTGGTTGCCCGAGTCGGCGACCGAGTGGATCGCCTCCGCCAGCATCGACGAGGAGCTGGTCAGCAGGAACGCGACGAACTTGGTGATGGCGATGCCGACGTTGGCCAGCAGGGCGGCGACGATCGCCTTGTTCCCGCCGCTGGCGCTCACGCCTCCGCTCCGCTTCGCTGCACGGCGGCGCGAGACGCCGCGCTGCTGAGCCGGCCGGTTCGCTCACTGCGTTCGCTCACTGGTTCGACAGCTCCTTCATCTCGGTGATGGCCGGTACCGCCATCGGGTCCAGCCCGTGGGCCAGGGCAAGGTAGATCGAGGCGAAGTCCGGGACGGCGATCAGCGAGGCGAGCCGCTCCAGCGCGGAGCCGCCCTCGGCGGTCACCACGTCACAGCGCACCCCCCGCCGCTCGGCCAGCGTCTGCACCGCCTCCGCGCGGCGCTCCTCGACCGCCAGCGGCTCGTCGTGGTCGTCCTCCGCGTTGAGTCCGCCGTCGCGCAACAGCACCAGCCGTAGCCGGGTCGCGTCGCTGGCGTCCTCGTCGGGGTCGGAGAAGATGTCCCGCTCCCCCTCGACCAGGCCGCCGAAGACGCCGTCGAGCAGCCCCACCCGCCCCCGGCCGGCCTCGCCCAGCGCCCCGGTCACCACCGGGTAGCGGGCGTTGGCCGAGAGGGTGTCGCCGAACCTGCGGGCCGCGACCGTGGCCAGCGGCGACGAGCCCCAGACGATCGGAATGGAGCCGGACAGGCCGAGGGCGAGCGACTTGGCCGGGTTGACGAAGGACTCCGCGGTGGGCCGGCTCCGGTCGGCGTCCGCGTCCAGCCGGGCCGCCGTCTCGGCGAGGTCCGCCTCGTTGACCTTGACCAGCCCGAGCGAACGGGCGGCGAGCAGCACCGGGACGGTGAGCGCCCAGAGGCTGGCCCGGGCCGGCGCGCGCCGGGGCACCGGGATGAAGGGGGCACGGGCCCGCTCGGCGACCGACTGCAGCTGCGAGTCGGGCGCGCCGACCGCGACCAGTCGGGCACCCCGCCGGTGCGCCGCCTCGGCGGCACCCAACGCCTCGGGACTGCGACCGGAGGCGCTCACCGCGATGACCACGTCGGCGGCGCCGACCCAGCCGGGCACGCCGGCGCTGCGGTGCGCGATGACCGGCACCGGGCAGCGCGGTCCGGCAACCGTGGCGAGCACGTCCCCGGTGCGTCCGGCGGTGCCGATACCGGCGATCACCACGGCCCGGGGCCGCCCGTCGTCGGCGAGCACCCCGAGGTTCGCCTCGGCGGCCAGTGCCGCCGACTCGCGTACCTGCGCGCCGGCCGAGGCGGTGTGCCGCAGCATGCCGCCCGGGTCGCGCTCGGCCAGCGCGGCGGCGTCGTCGAGCAGGGCCTCGTCGGCGTTGCGGTTACCGCTGACCCCGGCCGTACCGTCGATCACGGCTGCTGCCCCGGACCGCCGCGCGCCTCGTCCAGCAGCAGCACCGGCACGTCGTCGCGGACCTCGAAGATCCGGCCGCACTCCGTGCAGGTCAGCGTCTGCGCCGCTGCGTCGTAGTCGAGCGGTGCGTGGTGCGTGTCCGGACAGGCCAGTATCTCGAGCAACTGCGGATCCAGGGCCACGGCGCGGCTCCTTCCACGTGTGCGGCTTCAGCCGTCGGCGGTGCCGGCGGCGCAGGCGATCTTATCGGCGAACCCGGTCGAGCACCTCGTCGCGGAGAGAGATCATCCGCGCTTGGGTGGGCGCCTCGACGTTGAGCCGCAGCAGCGGCTCGGTGTTGGAGGCACGCAGGTTGAACCACGCGCCGTCCGGGAAGCGAAGGGTTAGCCCGTCCATCTCGTCGGCCTCGGCGTCCGGGTAGGCGGCCCGTACGTCGCGCACCGTGCCGGCCTGGTCGGCGACCGTCGAGTTGATCTCACCGGAGGCGACGTAACGCTCGTACTCGCCGGCCAGCACCGAGAGCGGGAGCGACTGCTCGCCGAGCGCGGCAAGGGTGTGCATGGCGGCGAGCATGCCGGTGTCGGCGAACCAGAAGTCCCGGAAGTAGTAGTGCGCCGAGTGCTCACCACCGAAGATCGCGTTGGTGCGGGCCATCTCCGCCTTGATGAAGGAGTGCCCCACCCGGGCGACCACCGGCTCTCCGCCGTGCTCGCGGATGATCTCCGGGACGGCGCTGGAGGTGATCAGGCCGTGGATGACGGTGGAACCGGGGTGCTTGGCCAGCTCCCGGGCGGCGACCAGGGCGGTGATCGCCGACGGCGAGACCGGCTCGCCCCGCTCGTCGACCACGAAGCAGCGATCGGCGTCGCCGTCGAAGGCCAGCCCGATCTCCGCGCCGTGCTCGACCACCGCCCGCTGGAGGTCGACCAGGTTCGCCGGGTCCAGCGGGTTGGCTTCGTGGTTGGGGAAGCTGCCGTCCAGCTCGAAGTAGAGCGGCACGATCTCCAGCGGCAACGGCGCCAGCGCGGCGTCGCCGAGCACGCTCGGCACCGTGAAGCCGCCCATTCCGTTGCCGGCGTCGACCACCACCCGCAGCGGCCGGATACCCGAGAGGTCGACCAACTTACGCAGGTACGCCGCGTAGTCGGGGAGCATGTCCCGGCGCTCGACCGGGCGGTGCGGCTCGCCGGCCGGGCGGGACTCGCCCTTGTCCAGCAGCGCCTGGGCCCGGTCGCGGATCTCCGCGAGCCCGCTGTCCTGCCCGATGGGCCGGGCGCCGGACCGGCACATCTTGATGCCGTTGTACTGAGCCGGGTTGTGGCTGGCGGTGAACATCGCCCCGGGCAGGTTGAGCGTGCCGGAGGCGAAGTAGAGCAGGTCGGTGGAGGCGAGGCCGATCTCGATGACCGAGCGGCCCTCGGCGCGGACGCCGGCGGCGAACGCGGCGGCCAGTCCGGGCGAGGTTTCCCGCATGTCGTAGCCGATGACGACGGCGTCGCCGGGCTCGTCGGTGGCGTTGAGCAGCTGGGTGAAGGCGGCTCCGAGGGCTTCGGCGGCCCGCTCGTCCCACTGGTCCGGCACCGTCCCTCGGACGTCGTACGCCTTCACAACCTGGGACAGATCAGACACCGGTTCTACTCCTTGGGTGCAGGTCGGCAAGCACCCTGAGCGTATCGGAGCGCACCGGCTACGCCTCGCTCAGCCGGGGAGCCGGGGCATGAAGACCGTGTGGTCGCCCCCCTCGGCCGGCGGCGGACCGCCCGGAAGCCCGGGTGCCGGCGGCGCCGAACTCGGGGCAGCCGGCGAACCGGTCGGCGCGGCGGGGTCGGGCTGGGCGGGGATCCGGGCACCCGGCTGCCCGGGCAGCGCACGGGTCGGGTCCGGCAGGCCTGCCGGCGGAGCGCCGTAGACCCCACCGTCCGATGCGGCGGCCGGCGGAGCACCGTAGACGCCGCCGCCCGACCGCGGGGGTGGCGCGCCGTACGTCCCGCCGGGGGCGGGCGGCTGACCGTACACCTGGCTGGGCCTGCCGGGCGCGGCCGAGGGGCCACCGGCGGAGCGGTAGGTGGTGCCACCCGGGTTGCCCGGCAACGGCATGCCCGGCTCGTCGGCCGAGGCCTTGTCCGCCCGGGAGCGTCGGACCAGGAAGACGATCAGCAACGCCCCGACGGCGACCAGGGCGATGCCGAAGAACATCACCGGGGAGAGGCCGCCGGACTTCTCGGCGGCGGTGGTGTCGGGGCCGCCGGCCGGTCCGGCCAGCGCCGCCGGGGTCGTGCCGGCGTCGGCGGCCGCGGCGGTGGCCACCGGGCTCGGCGTGGGCGACGGCTTCTTCGACGGGGTCGGAGAGGCGCTGGCGCGCTTGTTGACCACCCGGGACGAGGCGGCGCCCCGGCCGAGCTCCCGCCCGGTCGCGGTGGTCGCCTCGCCGATCACGGTGAGCCGACCGTCCGGAGCGCCGGCCGCGAAGCCGACCCGGTACCGGACAGTGATGCCCTTGCCCTTGCAGAGCGTCGGTTTCGCCGGCGAGGTCTGTTGCGTGGTCACCGCGCCGTCGCCGCCGCCCAGGGGCACCGGGAACCAGCGTCCGCCGTAGCTGACCTGCACCGTGACCTGGTTCGCGGCGAGACCGGAGAGGCGCAGCCCGAGCGAGGTACGCAGCATCACGCAGCCGTCGGTGCGCTTGCGCACCTCCACATTCACCCCCTGGGCGGAGCCGCCGGCGGCGAAACTGCTGGCGGAACGCACCCGCACTGAGTCGTCGTCGGCCTGCGCCGGTGACGCGCCGAGCGCGACCAGGCCGCCCAGCAACGCGCAGACCGTCGCGAACCGCGCCGCGTGCCGACGTACCGCCATGATCACCTCGCCGTCTCTCCGCCCCGGGGTGGGGTCCGCCGGTCAGGCTACTACCGCCCCACCTGGCTCACCGGTCATAGAGCGCCCCGGATGTGCGCCGCATTACCCTGCTTCCTACTTTTTGCTCGTTGCTGAGCGGTTCGGATAGTTCGCTCTCCGCTTAGCCGTGGCTGGGCTGGAGTCCTGGACCGGCAGTCTGGTCCGGTGGCGATCGGTCCGTTCCTGCAAGATCTGCTTCACCCGGGGGTGCGGGGTGCGCAGGGCGATGTCGGGGTCGCCGGCTCGGTGCAGGATGTTGATCGCGGCGTTCATGTCGGCCTGCCACACCACCCTGCACGAGGTGCAGTGAAGCCGGTCCCCGCTGCGTCGGCCGAGGCAGCCGCAGCGGTGACAGGCTTGTGAGGTGTAGGCGGCGTTGACATGCACGAGCGCAGAACCTCTGCGCTCCGACACGCTTGCTAGGGCCTCGGCGGTGACCCCTCTGGTCCACGCGGCGAGGCGCCTGTTCGCGTTCTTGCCGAGCGGTCTGCGCCCGGCGAAACTCTTGGTCAATCCTCGGCGACCACGGTGGCAGCCTTGTCGACGACCCGGTGCACGGCGGTGAAAACTTCCGTGCGGACCCGCGCCTGATGCCTGACGGCCTGGCGGTCCCTCTTCACCGTGCCGAGGTTGTTGACGTTAATCCTGGCCGCTTTCGCGTGGTCTCCGCGACGGGCGGCGTTGTTGGCGATCGAGCGCAGTTTCGCCCGACGCCGGTTGCGTTCCTTCAACCGGTCCGACTCGTTAGTCAGCAGTCCGCCGAGGCGGGTGCCGTGGTGTTCCCCGTCGGAGTCGGTCAAGGCTTCGGTGTAGCCCTTGTCGACGCCGACAGCCCGACTGCCGCATGGCCGCTGCGACGATCGCATCTGTGACGCGTCGATCTGGTAATGCACCTCGGCCCGGGCACCGCGCAGGATCAGCCGGAGCGTGCCGGTCGGGGCGACGGTGGTGGACAGTGGGATCTTGACCATCTTGCGGCGTTCGAGGCCGGGGACGGCGAGCCACAGCCGGCCGCGCCCGTCAACGACAGTGTTGTGCTGGTCGGCACGCACGACAATCTGACCGTGGGTGCGGTTGCGGCCACGCTTCCAGTGCTTGCGCACCTGTCGCGCGAGGAACACATCGTCGGCCCACCGGTTGCTCTTCAGCGCGGTAAACAGCCGCTTCCGTTCGGCGGGGTCGTCGGTGTGCCTGTTGATCGCCCGGCGGACCTGGACCTTGGCTGAGGCCAGGTTCGCCGCGATGTCGTCGACGGCGTCGCGGACGGTCTCCTTCCAGGCGTTGGCCAGCACACCGAACTGCTTGTGCGTCCCGGCCGCCAGCCAGGCGTCGCGAACCTGGCGATCTTTCAGTCCGGATCCCACCCCGTTGACCGAGCCGTACCGCTGCCAAATCTCACTGCGCACCCGGCCCAACCGCCGAGCCTGCTCGGCCAGCGCGGCGTACTTACCCGGGTTCAGCCGATCCGAGTAGGCGATGCGGGTGACCTTCACTGGTCGCCGCCGCGCAGCTCGTCCTTGAGTGTCTTCTCGTAACGCCGCAGCCCGTACAACCGGCCGGAGAAGCTGTGCACGATCGCCAACATGTCCTCGACCAACTCCTGCCGGGGAGAGAGGGACTCCTGGTTGGCGACCAGGATCTCGCAGCCGTTGCGGGCGGCGACGTGCTCCAGGTAGTCGTACCCGAATCGGACCAACCGGTCCTCATGGGCCACGACCAGAGTCGACACCTCTCCCCGGTCGACGCCGTCCATGATGGCCAGGAACTTCTTGCGGCGCAGGTCCATACCGCCACCGACCTCGCTGACCCACTCGTCAACAGCAAGCCCGCGGGCGCGGCAGAACTGCTCCATCGCGGCAACCTGCAAGGCGAGATCAGCCTTCTGACCAGGGGAGGAGACACGGCAATACACCACCGTCCGCCGCGCACTCTCGTCAAAACCGGGCTGGAGCACGCGCCGCACGTCCGTGTCGTCGAAGTACCGCTGACCGGTCGGCGTCCTTCGAGGCGAGATCCGACCCTCGACCTCCCACCTGCGCACGGTGCTCACCGAGCGCCCGATGCGCTCGGCGAACTCGCCGATCCGGTACACCCTGCTCACCACGGTCAACTCTAGGCAGGTGTGAGCAGGTAGTCCAGCACTAGTCGGTTGCTCCCAGCGGCTCCTCCACTCCGGCGTCCGCCCGGTCCCGCCCAGCGGCTCCCCGGTCGGCGGCATCGTGGGTGGCGGCCTTTTGTGCGGCGGCGAGGGCGTCGCGGCACAACCGGTCGGCGGCGCGGGTGGTCTCCGGCAGCCGGTAGTGGGGGGTCAACGCGAGTACCTGGTCGGTGGCGTTCGCCAGGCTCATCCGGTGCCCGACGCTGACGAAGACCGGCTTCACCCCGGCGCGCGTCCGCAACACCCGACCCACCACCTCGTCGCCGTAGCGCAGCGGCGACCAGGCACCCCGATCAGCCGCCGGCGGTGTCCAGGCACCGATCAGCGGCGTCTTCCCGACCCCGATCGCCGGCAGACCGCTGACCACGCCCAGGTGACAGGCGAGCCCGAACCGGCGTGGGTGAGCCAGCCCGTGCCCGTCGCAGACCAGCAGGTCGGGCCGGGTGCTCAGCCGGTCCAGCGCGGCGAGCAGCGCGGGCAGCTCCCGGAAGGCGAAGAGCCCCGGGACATACCCGAAGGCGGGCCGCCCGACGCTCACCGCCTCGTCGACGACGTCGAGCGTGCGGGCGTCGAGCACGGTCACGGCCGCGGCCAGGAGGTCATTGCTCTCGGCGTACGCGACATCCAGCCCGGCCACCGTCGCGGGCGCGGCCGGGCCGGGCCCCACCAGATCGACCCTGGGGCGCAACTCCTCCTGTACGGCGATCGCCTCCGCCACGCTGCGCGGCCCGCCGCGACCCGCCGTCACGGCTGCCCGGCTCGCCTCCGGCGGCTGGCTCTGCGGGTGGTTCACCGAGGCCGGCTCCCGCCGGGGTCGATCGGCGGCCGGAATCGCGGCGTCGCAGGTCACGATGGCCTACCCGAGCCCTACTGGCCGATCCGGCCGTCGATTAGCTCGCGGAGAAGATCGGCGTGGCCGTTGTGCCGGGCGTACTCCTCGATCATGTGGACCAGCAGCTCGCGCAGCGAGATCTCGCTGCCGTGGCGCGTACGCCCCCGAGCGCCGAGGTCCGCCGTTTCGTCTACCAGCCGTTCCGCGAACTCCACCTCCGCTCGCCAGTTCCGCCACGCCTCGGTCACCACGTCAGGGTCCGCCACCGCACCGTTGAAGTCCGCGTCCGGATCGCTCTCGGTGGAGTAAATCTTCGGCGCCTCCTCGCCGGCCATCACCCGGCGGAACCAGCCGCGCTCCACCTCGGCCATGTGCCGGATCAGCCCGAGCAGCGACAACGTCGACGGAGGCACGGCGCGCCGGGCCAACGCCTCGGCGTCCAGGTCGGCGCACTTCAACTTCAACGTGAGCCGCTGGTCGCGGAGATATCCGGCGAGAATCGTCCGCTCGTCGTCGAAGCCGCCCTCGGAGCGAGGGTCCTCGTCGGGGTGCACGAACATGTTCGACCAGGCGAAGCCCGGGGCGGAGGCACCGTCTCCAGGCTTGTCGTTGGCGTTGTCAGCGGGCGAATCAGCCATACCAGCGACCCTGCTCGACGCCCGGCGGCCCCCGCAAGCTTTTTCTACTGCTCCGGCTCAGCCGTGAGGAACGGATCGGCTGCCGGGTCACCGCCGCGTTGAAGTTCCTCCTCGAACATCACGAAGGTCTTCCGCCTGATGCCACGAATCAGGGCGATCTCCGTCTGCGTCGCCGAACAAGCCGAGAGCCAAACGGTCTAAGGCAGGCCCAGGCCTGGCGGCCCTCCCACGCGGGCCTTTACCCCCGCCCTGCACGGCCCGCATCTTGGTAGCAGGCTCATTGGGGCCTCCGCCAGTCAGCGCGGGTGGCGCCGCGGGTCGGCGATCCGGTCAAGCCGCCCGCCGGCGGCGGCGTCGGTCTCCAGGTTGACGTCGACCGAACGCACCACGTCGGCGCCGAGGCCGGTGGTCACCGGCCGGCCCCGTCCCAGGCCCGCAGGACGGTCTCCTCCGCTCCGCGGTAGACCCGCTCGAACGTCGCCCCGATGTCGTCCCGGCCCCACGGGCGCTGCCCGCTCGCCGCCGCGATCCCGCCGCCGACCTGGGCGCGCCGCGCGGTCACCGCCTCGCCGGCGAGGCAGAGGTCGGCACCCCCGCGCCGGGCCCGGCCGGGGTCGAGCCAGAGCTGCCCGTCGGCCACGTCGTCACCTGCCCTGGCCGAGGCTGGTGTCGGCCCGGCTCAGCAGCGCGTTGAAGTCACCGGTGCGGAGGAACTCCATCGAGCCCGATCCGGCGGGCAGGTAGCCGGCCACCACATCCTGGGTGGCGGTCGCCACGGCGGCGTTCGCCCGCCGCACGGTCTCGGTGATCGTCCGGCTCAGCGCCGCGGCGTCCCGGTCGCCGTAGACGGCGGGATGCAGCTCCACCGCGATCAGCTCGCCCCGGGGCCCTACGGTCGCGCTCACCCGACCGTCGGCTGAGCGTTCTGTCACCCGAAGCTCGGCCAGTCGCCCGCGCAGTTCGTCCAAACCGGACCTGAGCTGCTGGTACTGCCCGTACACCTCGTCGAACCGCGCCCGAAGGCGCTGATTCCCTTCCCGGTCAAGGCTTTCCGCCACGCCGCCCTCCCCGTCACCGTGTGTAGGGCGAACCATACCGGGCGCCACGAAATCCGTGGGGTCCGGTAGTTTCGATGCGTGATCGACCGTGAACAGGCCGAGCAACTCGCCGCTGTCTGGGCCCGTCGCGATTCGCAACGCCTGGGCTACGAGTGCACCCCGATCGTCGCCGAGTTCGACCTCGGCTTCGTCATCTCGTCCACGGTGTCCGGTCAGGCCCGGACGCTGCCGGGTGACCTGCCGACGACGGTGGTCGACCGGGAAACCGGCGAGGTGACCACCTGGCCCCGGGTGCCGCCCGCCGCGGTCGAGGAGATGTACCGGCGCACCCGCCCGGCCGGGCCGACCCCGCCGCGTACCGTCGATCCGGCCAGCCAGGTGCTCCGGGAGATCCGCCGGCTGCCAACCCCGGCCGCCACCGCGCACCTGAACGTCGCCGGCCGGCTGTTCCGGGCCCAGGGCGCGAAGGGCGACGTGCGGCTGCGGCACCATCCCCTGGTCCGCCGCTACCTGGACGAGCTTCCCCCGGGTCACCTGATCCGCGGTGGGGACCGGCACGCCGAGTTGATCGTGGTCTCCGACGTGCTGCACGAGTACGACCACCGCCGCGCCGCCGAGGGCATCGCGCCGATGGGCATGGGCGACGCCGAGACGCTGCTCGGTGCGGCCCGCTTCGAGGTGTTCCGGGTTCGTGAGCCGGACGACCCCGCCGGCGGTGCGGCCGAGCGCCCCTGCGACTCGTGCCTGAACTTCCTGGTCTTCTTCAACGTCTTCTCCTGGGCGGAGTTGGCGTTCACCACCGTGTGGCGGCCCGAGTCGCGTCCGCCGCACCACCCCGGGCGCTTCCCCGCCGAGGTGGGCGACGCGCTGATGGACGCGGGCTGGGAGGACAGCATCTTCAACTCGGCGCTGGCGACCGGCGCGATCGGGGAGACCTGCGAGATCGTCGGCCGGCAGCACCAGCACGAGGTGTTTCCCGCCGCCGTACGGGCGATCACCACCTTCCCGGCGCTGGCGAGCCGCCGGCGCGGGCCGGGCGAGCAGGTCTGGATCAACCGGTTCACCACCAACCCGCTGCACGGCGCGCACAGCGCCGACGTCCTGGCCGACTTCGGCGCCGTGCTGGGTGTGCGGCTCTTCCCGTTCGGCTCCGAGCACGGCGACAGCATCTTCGCCGTCGACGAGCGGGGCCGGGTCTTCGCGCTGGACCAGGCCGGCGAGTGGTTCCTGGGCGCGGACGTCGACGAGGCGCTGACCACCCTGCTGCTCGGCCGCGCGCCGGCCCGGGTCCGCGACGACGGCACCTGGTGACGAGGCCGCAGACCGCCGCGCCGAGGGGCTAGAGCCGCAGGCCGGTGAGGACCATGACGCGGGGCTCGGTGTAGTCGTCCATGGCGCTGCGCAGCCCCTCACGCCCGACGCCGCTGCCCTTCACGCCGCCGTACGGCATTTGGTCGGCCCGGTAGGACGGGACGTCCCCGACGATCACCCCGCCCACCTCGAGCACCCGACCGGCGAGGAACGCGGTCTGGATGTCGTGGGTGAAGACGCCCGCCTGCAACCCGTACGCGGAGTCGTTGACCGCGGCGAACGCGGCCTGGTCGTCGGTGACCGGGGCGACCACCAGCACCGGCCCGAAGACCTCCTCGGCGACGACCTTGGCGTCGGTCGGCACCCCGGTGAGCACGGTCGGCGGATACGTCGCACCGTCGCGCCGGCCGCCGACCTCGATGGTCGCGCCGGCCGCCGCAGCCTCGTCCACCCAGGCCTCGACCCGGCGCGCGGCGTCCTCCGAGACCAGCGGCCCCACGTCGGTGCGCTCGTCGGTCGGGTCGCCGGTGCGCAGCTCCTGCACCGCGGCGACCAGCCGCGGCAGGAAGCCGTCGTAGATCCATTCGTGCACGTAGACCCGCTGCACGGCGATGCACGACTGCCCGGCCTGGTAGTTCGCGAAGGTGGCGATCCGCTGCGCGGCGAAGGTCAGGTCCTCGTCCGAGGTCCAGTCCGCGCAGATCACCGCGGCCGCGTTGCCGCCCAGTTCCAGGGTGACGTGCTTCTCGGGCACCGAGCGGCGGATCGCCGCGCCGACCGGGCCGGAACCGGTGAACGAGACCACCGGCAGCCGTGGGTCGGTGACCAGCTCGGCGGCGCGCTCGTTGGGCAGCGGCAGCACCGAGAACATGCCCGGCGGCAGGTCGGTCTCGGCGAGCAGCTCGCCCAGGAGCAGCGCGGAGAGCGGGGTGGCCGGCGCGGGCTTGACGATGATCGGCGCACCGACCGCGATCGCCGGAGCCACCTTGTGCGCCACCAGGTTGAGCGGGAAGTTGAACGGCGCGATCCCCAGCACGGGGCCACGGGGCGCGCGCCGGACCAGCGCGATCCGTCCGCCCGCGGCCGGGTCGGTGTCGAGGCGTTGCAGTTCGCCGGAGAACCGCCGGGCCTCCTCGGCGGCCCAGCGGAAGGTGGAGACGGCTCGACCGACCTCGGCGCGGGCCCACTTCAAGGGTTTGCCGTTCTCGGCGGTGATCAGTGCGGCGACTTCCTCGGCCCGCTCGGCGAGCCGCCGCGACACGTGGTCCAGGGCCGCCGCGCGGGCGTGCGCGGGCAGGGCCGCGGCCTCGGCGGCCACCTCGGCCGCCGCCGCGACGGCGGTCTCGACCTGGTCGGGCGTGGCCAGGGTGGTACGCCCCACCACCCGGCCGTCGTACGGGTGGTGGACGGTCAGGTCGCCCTCACCGTGAACGGGGCGACCGGCGACGTAGCAGGCTCTCGGCTCCACGTGCGCAGCGTAGACGACGGCATCGGCTCACGGAAACAGTCGCCCAAGGCCTTGTCTGCCGCGAATTCAGTAGCGAAGATGGCAGTCAGATTGCGATAACCTCCGCTGACCTCATCCTCGGCCACCCCTCGGAGACTCCTCATGAGTGACCAGCAGCAGCTGCGCAACTTCGTCAACGGCCAGTACGTCGACCCGGTGGACGGCGGGTACGCCGACCTGGTCGACCCGTGCACCGGTGAGGTCTTCGCGCAGGCGCCGGTCTCCGGCGCGGCCGACGTTGACGCGGCGATGAAGGCCGCCGCCGGCGCCTTCGAGGGCTGGCGGGACGCCACCCCGGCCGAGCGGCAGAAGGCGCTGCTCAAGCTCGCCGACGCGGTCGAGGCCCGGGCCGCCGACCTGGTCGACGCGGAGGTCCGCAACACCGGCAAGCCGCGTCAGTTGACCGCCGAGGAGGAACTGCCGCCGTCGGTGGACCAGTTCCGCTTCTTCGCCGGGGCGGCCCGGATGCTGGAGGGCCGGTCGGCCGGCGAGTACATGGCCGGGCACACCTCGTACGTGCGGCGCGAGCCGATTGGGGTCTGCGCCCAGGTCACGCCCTGGAACTACCCGCTGATGATGGCGGTCTGGAAGATCGCCCCGGCGCTGGCCGCCGGCAACACGGTGGTGCTCAAGCCGTCGGACACCACGCCGGTGTCGACGCTGCTGCTGGCCGAGATCGCCGCCGAGTTCTTCCCGCCGGGCGTGTTCAACGTGGTCTGCGGCGACCGGGACACCGGCCGTACCCTCGTCTCCCACCCGACCCCGCAACTGGTGTCGATCACCGGCTCGACCCGCGCCGGCATGGAGGTGGCCTCCGCCGCCGCCCCCGACCTGAAGCGCACCCACCTGGAACTGGGCGGCAAGGCCCCGGTGGTGATCTTCGACGACGCGGATCTGGCGGCGGCGGCCGAGGCGATCGCGGTCGGCGGCTACTTCAACGCCGGGCAGGACTGCACCGCGGCGACCCGGGTGCTGGCCGGCCCCGGCATCCACGACGACTTCGTGGCGGCGCTGGCCGAGCAGGCCCGCAACACGAAGACCGGCGCACCGGACGACGCCGACGTGCTCTACGGCCCGCTGAACAACGCCAACCAGTTGACCCGGGTCAGCGGCTTCGTGGACCGGCTCCCCGACCACGCCGCGATCCAGGCCGGCGGCTCCCGGGTGGGCGAGCGCGGCTACTTCTACTCCCCGACCGTCGTCTCCGGCCTGCGGCAGCAGGACGAGATCATCCAGGACGAGGTTTTCGGGCCGGTCATCACCGTGCAGCGCTTCTCCGACGAGGACGAGGCGGTGCGCTGGGCGAACGGCGTGGACTACGGCCTGTCGGCGTCGGTCTGGACCAGGGACCACGGCCGGGCGATGCGGATGACCCGCCGGCTCGACTTCGGCTGCGTCTGGGTCAACACGCACATCCCGTTCGTCTCCGAGATGCCGCACGGCGGCTTCAAGCACTCCGGCCACGGCAAGGACCTCTCGGTCTACAGCCTGGAGGACTACACCCGGATCAAGCACGTCATGCACAACATCGAGGGCTGACACCTATGACGACTTCTGACGAGCTGCACAAACGGCGTGGGGGCGCGGTGGCCCGGGGGGTCGGCAGCGTCATCCCGTCCTACGTGGACTCCGCTGCTGGCGGCACGATCACCGACGTCGACGGGCGCGAGTGGATCGACTTCGCCGCCGGCATCGCGGTCACCAACGTCGGCAACTCGGCCCCGAAGGTGGTCGAGGCGGTGCGGGCGCAGGTGGAACGCTTCACCCACACCTGCTTCATGGTCGCGCCGTACGAGTCGTACGTGGCGGTCTGCGAACAGCTCAACGCGCTGACGCCGGGCGGGTTCGAGAAGCGGTCGGCGCTGTTCAACTCGGGTGCCGAGGCGGTGGAGAACGCCGTGAAGATCGCCCGGCACGCCACCGGGCGGCCGGCGGTGGTGGTCTTCGACCACGCGTACCACGGCCGGACCAACCTGACCATGGCGTTGACCGCGAAGAACATGCCCTACAAGCACCGGTTCGGGCCGTTCGCCGGAGAGATCTACCGGGTGCCGATGTCGTACCCGCTGCGCGACGGTGGGCTGGACGGCGCGACGGCCGCGGCCCGGGCGATCGAGCTGGTCGAGAAGCAGGTCGGCGCGGAGAACGTGGCCGCGCTGCTGATCGAGCCGATCCAGGGCGAGGGCGGCTTCGTCGTACCGGCGCCGGGGTTCCTGCCCGCGCTGCGCCAGTGGGCGACGGCCGCCGGGGTGGTCTTCGTCGCCGACGAGATCCAGACTGGGTTCTGCCGCACCGGCGACTGGTTCGCCTGCCAGCACGAGGGCGTCGAGCCCGACCTGATCACCCTGGCCAAGGGGATCGCCGGCGGGCTGCCGCTGGCCGCGGTGACAGGCCGCGTCGAGCTGATGGACGCGGTGCACGTCGGCGGCCTCGGCGGCACGTACGGCGGCAACCCCATCGCCTGCGCCGCCGCCCTGGCCAGCATCGAGACCATGCACGAGCTGGACCTGGCGGCCGCGGCCCGGCGGATCGAGTCGGTGCTGGCCCCTCGGCTGCGGGCGATCGCCGAGCGGGACGCGCGGGTCGCCGAGGTACGCGGGCGCGGGGCGATGCTCGCCGTGGAGCTGGTGCAGCCGGGCACCCTCACCCCGGATCCGGCCGCCACCGCGTCGGTGTCGGCGGCCTGTCACGCCGCCGGCCTGCTCACCCTCACCTGCGGCACGTACGGCAACGTGCTGCGCTTCCTGCCCCCGTTGGTGATCTCCGACGCCGAGCTGACCCGGGGTCTGGACATCCTCGACGCCGCTTTCGGCTGAGCCGGCAGCAGGGGCCCGCATCCGGGCCCCTGCTTCCCGCCTCCGTCAGCGCAGCACCTCGACGGTGTTGCGGCGGACCAGGTTCTTGCCCGGCTCCCGGATCTGCTCCATCGCGGCGTCGTTGAGCAGCACACAGCTGCCCGACGGGCCCGTCACCGTCACCGTGGTCGCCTTGTTGTTGTCCAGGTTGGTCACCCGCAGCCGGGTGCCCGCCGGGAAGCGGTCGCTGGTCGCCGCCGGCGCCGCCCCGCTCTCGGCGAAGAAGGTGATCGCCCCCGAGCAGGCCGAGCGGGGGGCCGGACCGGGCGCGCCGGGCGACGCCGCACCGGGTCGGACCGAGCCGTCCGGCTGCGCCGGGGCGGGCTGGGCGGCGGCGTCGTCCACCCGCTCCACCACGTTGCGGCGGATGACGTTCTTGCCCGGCTCGCGGACCAGTTCCATCGCGGCGGCGTTGAGCAGCACGCAGCTGCCCGACGGGCCGGTCACCGTCACCGTGGCCGCCCGGTTGTTGTCCAGATTGGTCACCCGCAGCCGGGTGCCCACCGGAAACCGGTCGCTGGTCGCCGCCGGCGCCCCGCCCTCGGCCGAGAAGGTCACCGACCCCTGGCACACCGAGGCCCGTGCCGGTGCGGTGTCCGCGAACCCGAGGCCGGTGCCCACCGCCACGGCCGCCACGGCGGCCACCGCCACACCAGCCGCCAGCACGTGCTTGCGCTGCACCTTCACCGTTGTCTCCCGTCGTCCGGTGGTGTCCTACGACGCCTGGTACGGATGGGGAGCGCCGAATCGTTCACCGCCGGCCGGAACAGTGATCCCGGCGCTGGGTCAGATCGGCCCGTAGCGGGTGTGCGGCGCGCCGGTGAGCAGGGCCCAGTACCGGTCGCCGTACGACCAGTGCCACCACTCGGTCGGGTAGTTCACCAGGCCCGCGTCGCTCAGCGCGTCCACCAGAATCCGCCGGTGCCGGCGTGCGGCGGCGCCGATCGAGGGCGCGGCGGTGTAGCAGGCGTTGCGGCTGGCCTCGGGGGTGGCGTCCACGGCGGTACCCATCTCCACCTCGACCCCGTCGTCGGTGCAGAGCGTCAGGTCCACCGCGCCGCCGGTGCTGTGCGGCGCCACCTCCACCGGTGCGACGAACTTGGTGGTCTCCCGGTACACCCGCTGCGGCGACCAGTCCGGGTGGCTGCGACGCAGCACCTCCTGGTAGCCGGTGAAGATGTCCAGCTGCGCACGGTACGGCCGGTACCCCTCGATGACCAGCAGGCGCAGGCCGGTGGGGAGCGAGCGCTGCGCGGCCAGCAACCGGTCCGCGACCCCCTGGCGCAGCCGAGCGTACGCCCCGGCCGGATCGGCCGCCCGCGTGTCCAGCCGCAGCTCCGGCAGCTCGCGAAGGTCCACCAGCTCTTCGCCGTCGTCGGCTCCGGTCACCGCGGCGACGCGGGGGTCGGAGAGCAGGATCACCGGGCACCCCCCGCGACGGTGCCGCCGGGGCGGGCCGCGTGCCGGGCGAAGGCGAGCCCGACCAGCCGGTCGAGGATCTCCCGGTAGCCGACCCCGGCGGCCGCCCACACCTTCGGATACATCGAATGCGCGGTGAAGCCCGGCATGGTGTTCAGTTCGTTGACGTAGAGATCACCGGTCGCCTCGGCGTAGAGGAAGTCGACCCGGGCCAGCCCCCAGCCGCCGATCGCGGCGAACGCGCGCAACGACAGCTCCCGGATCCGCTCCGTCACCTCGTCGGGCAGCGGCGCCGGTACGACCATCGGGTCGGCGTCGCCGAAGTATTTCTGCTGGTAGTCGAACCAGCCGCCGGTGACCCGCACCTCGCCCACCGTCGACGCCTCCGGGCGGGAGCCGCCGAGCACGCCGCACTCCAACTCCCGGCCGGTCACCCCCTGCTCGACCACGACCAGGCTGTCGTGCCGCAGCGCCTCCTCGACCGCCGTCGCCAGATCGTCGCCGTCGGCCACCCGGGAGATCCCGATCGAGGATCCCATCCGGGCCGGCTTCACGAACAGCGGCCGGCGCAGCCCCAGCACCAGCTTCTCCGGGTCCTCGGCGGCCCGGTAGGTCTCCGCGTCGAACGAGACGTGCGGGGTGATCGGCACGCCCTCGGCACGCAGCGCCCGCTTCATCGCCACCTTGTCCATCCCGACCGCCGAGGCGAGGATCCCGCACCCCACGTACGGCACGCCCAGCGCCTCGAGCAGCCCCTGCACCACGCCGTCCTCGCCGAACGGGCCGTGCAGCACCGGGAAGATCACGTCCAGCTCGGCGTGCACCGCGCCGGGCGCGTCCGCCGCGGTGACCACCGCCGTGCTGGGGCGGGGACCCGGCCGCAGCTCCACCGCCGGCCCGGTCACCGTCAGCCGGTCGTCGATGGCCCGTTCCGCCGCCGTGCCGGCCAAGAGGTCGGCCAGCACCGCGTCGGGGACCAGCCGGTAGCCGCCGGTGCGGGTGACGCCGATGGCGACGACGCGGTACGCGCCGCCGGCCAGGGCCCGGGCCACGCCGAGCGCGGAGGCGCAGGAGACCTCGTGCTCCGCCGACGGCCCGCCGAACAGAATTCCGATCCGGATCGGCTCGCTCATGCCGGCACTCCGCTGCGCTGCGTGCCGCCATGAGGCACCGCCGCCCTGAATCGATGATTCACTCGCTGACGCTCGCTCATGCGGCCGCCCCTTCCATGCTCGTCAGTTGGGCGGGCCGGGCGGTCGCCAGCCGGGCGACCAGTTCCGCCTCCACGTTGCCGCCGGTCAGCACCACGCCGACCGTGCCGTGTCGCCGTCCGCCCTCGGCGGCGACGCGTAGCGCCCCGGCCAGGCCGGCCGCCCCGGACGGCTCGGCCAACACCTTCAGCTCCAGCAGCAGCAGCCGGAACGCCGAGGCGATCTCCTCGTCGTCCACCCGGACCACCCCGCGCAGGCTGGTCCGCAGGATGGCGAACGGCAGCGTGCCGACGCAGGACGGCCGGAGGCCGTCGGCGATCGTCGGCGCCGGCTCGACCGGGGTCGGCCGGCCGGCGGCCAGGCTGCGGGCCAGCGAGTCGCAGCCGACCGGCTCGACGCCGTACACCTCGATCGGGCGGTCGCCCACGGCCAGGCAGGCACCGGCCGCGCCGCCGCCGCCACCGACCGGCAGCACCAGCGCGTCCAGCGGGGTACCGGCCCGCTCGGCCTCCTCGATCAGCTCCAGGCTGGCGGTGCCCTGGCCGGCGACGACGTCCGGATGGTCGTACGCGTCGACGAGCGGAGAACCGGTCTCGTCGCTGATCCGGTGAGCCACGGCCACCCGCTCCTCGACGGTGGTGCCGGCGAGGACGACCCGCGCCCCCGCCGACCGGGCCCGCGCGACCTTGGTCGGCGCCGCGTCGGCCGGGAGCACCACCGTGGCGGTCAGCTCGTACCGGCGAGCCGCCAGCGCCACCGCCACCGCGTGGTTGCCGGTGCTCTGCGCGACCACTCCGCTGTGCCCGGCCGCGGCGAGCCGGCCGACCGCCAGCAGTGCGCCGCGCATCTTGTACGAGCCGCCGGCCTGCAGGTTCTCCGCCTTCATCAGCACCCGGACGCCGGCGAGCCGGTCGATCGCCGGGGAGCGCAGCACGGGGGTGCGGAGCACCCGGCCGGCGAGCCACCGGGCGGCCTCCGGCACGTCGACCCGGGCCGGGGCGGCCTCGGGTGGCTTCGTGCGGGACATGTCATCTCCTACTTCCGGGTCGGTCGACGGCGTTGGCCGACCGGCGTTGGTCGACGGCCTTGCGGGGTTGGCCGACGCCCGCGGCGGTGCGGGCCGGCCGGTTTCCGGGCACGCCGCAGGCCGGGTTGCCGCGGTACGCGGTCCCGTCGGGGGCGCTCGGAGCTGCGCCGGGTCAGTGCGGTGCGGGTAGCTGGACGTCTATCCGCAGGCCGCCGTACTCGGCGGGTCGGGCGTCGATGAGTCCTTCGTGCGCCTGGGTTATCGAGCGGGCGATGGCGAGGCCGAGCCCCGCCCCGCCGCCGTGGTTCGTCCGGTCTCGGGCCAGCCGCCGGAACGGCTCGAAGAGGCCGGCGACCGCCTCGGCCGGCACCACCTGGCCGGTGTTGACCACGGTCAACGCCGGTGTCGCGCCCACCGCGACGGTGAGCGTGCCGCCGTGTCGGTTGTACTTGATCGCGTTCTCCACCAGGTTGGTCACCAGGCGGTCCAGCAGCACCCGTTCGCCCAGCACCACCCGCGGGGCCAGGTGGGTCTCCACCGTCAAGCCGGCCGCCGTCACCCGGTCCTGGTGCGCGGCGAGCACGGTGGTGACGATCTCGTCGAGGCGCTGGGGCGTGCGGGAGTGCAGCCCCTGGTCGCTCTCGCTGAGCGTGAGCAGCCCCTCGATGAGCCGCTCGTTGCGCTCGTTGGTCGCCAGCAGCTGGGCGGTCAGCAGCTGGAGCTGCTCGCCGGTGAGCGCCTGGGCCATGCTGACCTCGATCAGCGTCCGCTGCACCGCGAGCGGCGTCCGCAGCTCGTGCGAGGCGTTCGCGGCGAACCGCCGCTGCCCCTCGTACCCGGCCGAGATGCGCTCCATCATCTCGTCGATGGCCCGGGAGAGCCGGGCCAGCTCGTCGCGGCCCTGCGGGCGGAGCCGGTGACCGAGGTTCTGCGGGCCCACCTGCCCGACCGGGCCGGCGAGATCCCGCACCGGGCGCAGGCACCACACCGCGGCGCCCCAGATGGCGGCCACCGCGCCCAGAAGCAGCACGAGCGCCGCCAGCGGAACCAGCAGGGCGTCGAGTTGGCGCGCCGGCTGGCACACCACCCCCGACCCGGGCAGCGACAGGTCGCAGAACTGCACGCCGCGGTACCAGATCAGGCCCAGCACCACCTTCGTCAGGCCGGTCAGGGCGAACCCGACGAGCAGGGCCAGCACACCGACCAGCACGACGCGACGCCGCGGGTTCACTCCGGCCCGCCGAGCCGGTAGCCGGCCTTCGGCACGGTGTGGATCACGGCCGGCTGGCCGAGCTTCTTGCGCAGGGTCATCACGGTGACCCGCACCGCGTTGGTGAACGGGTCGGCGAACTCGTCCCACGCCTGCTCCAGCAGGTCCTCCGCGCTGACCACCTGGCCGCCCGCGCGCATCAGCACGTGCAGCACGGCGAACTCCTTCGGGCTCAGGTTGATCGGTTGACCGCCCCGGGTGACCGCGTGCCGGGCCACGTCCAGCACCACGCCGTGCTGGTCGAGCACCGGCGGCACCGCCGGGGCGGAGCGCCGGCCGAGCGCCTGCACCCGGGCGACCAGTTCGGCGAAGGCGAAGGGCTTGGTCAGGTAGTCGTCGGCGCCCAGCCCGAGGCCCTCCACCCGGTCCCGGATGCCGGCCGCCGCGGTGAGCAGGAGCACCCGGGTGCCGGCGTCCGAGCCGGCGAGGCTGCGGCACACCTCGTCACCGGTGTGACCGGGCATGTCGCGGTCCAGCACGGCCACGTCGTACCGGTTGACCCCGATCCGCTCCAGCGCGCCGTCGCCGTCGTAGCAGACGTCGACCGCCATCGAGAGGCGACGCAGCCCCTCGGCGACGGTGTCCGCCAACAACCGCTCGTCGTCCGCCACCAGCACCCGCACGCTTCCGCTCCCGTGGTTCCCTCGTCGTCCGGCACACCGTCTCAGGCAGGAGTTAAGGGTTCTGTAAGCACCTGCCGCAGCCATCCTCCACGCCGCCGCCACGGGGACAAATGCCCGCAAGCCGCTCCGGGGCGGCGACGGCCCTGCCGCGTCGTCTGACCGCCTGCGTCCCCGCGACCACGGGCGTTTGGCGTTCGGGGGTGAGCTGCGTCACGATGGGCCGGAGGAGGTCGCCCATGGCCGACCCGTGGCTCGCCCTGGAATTCGGCGTCGATCCGGTGGAGCGGATCGCGCAGGTCGGCGCCGCGCACGAGGCCTTCCTCGCCGGCGGCCCGGACGCGGCCCGACGCACCGACCGGCGGCTGCGCGACGTGGTCGCCAACTCGTGGCGCCGCTCGGCGGGGGCCCTGCTCGACCCGGAGACCACCCCGCCGGTCGACCTGACCGACGACGTGCTGGAGAGCTACCGGTCCGCCCACCCACTGGCCCGGGTGCTGCCGCTCTTCCGCGACCTGCTCGGCGGCATCGCGCAGGACGGCGCCCACCTGATGGCGGTCTGCGACGCGTACGGGCGGCTGCTCTGGGTGGAGGGGCACCCCGGGGTGCTCCGGCACGCCGAGCGGATGAACTTCGTGCCCGGCGCCCGGTGGGACGAGGCGCACGCCGGCACCAACGCCCCCGGCACCGCCCTGGCGGTCGACCACAGCGTGCAGATCTTCGCCACCGAACACTTCAGCCGGCCGGTGCAGCGGTGGACCTGCGCCGCCGCGCCGATCCACGACCCGGGCACCGGCCGGCTGCTCGGCGCGGTCGACATCACCGGCGGCGATCACCTGGCCAACCCGCAGAGCCTGGCGCTGGTGCGGGCCACCGCCCGGGCCGCCGAGGCGCAGCTCGTGGCCGACGGTCCGGTCGAGCCGGGCGTGCTCACCGTCGCCGCGCTCGGCCGGGACGAGGCGGAGCTGCGCGTCGACGGGCGGCGGCTCCGGCTCGGCCGCCGGCACAGCGAGCTGCTGGCGCTGCTGATCGAGCACCCCGAAGGGCGTACCGGCGAACAGCTCGGCCTCGACCTGTACGGCGACGACCGGCTGCACCCGGTGACCCTGCGCGCCGAGCTGTCCCGGCTGCGCCGGGTGCTCGGCCCGGAGCTGCTCGACTCCCGCCCGTACCGGCTGCGGGCAAGGGTGCGCGCCGACTTCCGTACCGTCGTCGAACTGCTCGACCGTGGCGACCCAGCGGGCGCGCTCGAGGCGTACCCCGGCGCTCTGCTGCCCGGGTCGGATGCACCGGGCGTTACGTGCCTGCGCCGGTTGATCGACGGCCAGCTCCGCGCGGCCGTGCTGGCCGCCGCGGACCCGGCGCTGCTCGCGGCCTGGACCGCGACGCCCGCCGGCGCCGACGACCTGGCCGCCTGGCAGGCGTTGGTCCGGGCGCTGCCGCCGGGCGCGCCGCGCCGGCCCCTGGCGGTGGCCCGCATCCAACAGCTCGCCGGGGAGTACGACCTGTCGCGCGCAACGTTGCTGCAACGTCGGCGAAACTAGCGTCGCCGCCGTCACCGCACCTTGACGGCGGAGGTAACCATGACGCGCTATGACGCGCCCACCCACTGGCAGTCCCGCTACGACCACTTCATCGGCGGCGAGTACGTCAAGCCGCACGGCGGACGGTACTTCGAGAACCCCACCCCGGTCACCGGGCAGACCTTCTGCGAGGTGGCCCGGGGCACCGCCGACGACGTCGAGAAGGCGCTCGACGCCGCGCACGGCGCCGCCGACGCGTGGGGCCGCACCTCGGTCGCCGAACGGTCGCTGATCCTCAACCGGATCGCCGACCGGATGCAGGAGAACCTGGAGTCCCTGGCAATCGCCGAGACCTGGGAGAACGGCAAGCCGGTACGCGAGACGCTGGCCGCCGACATCCCGCTCGCCATCGACCACTTCCGCTACTTTGCCGGGGCGATCCGGGCCCAGGAGGGCTCCCTCGGCGAGTTGGACGACGACACCGTCGCCTACCATTTCCACGAGCCGCTCGGCGTGGTCGGGCAGATCATCCCGTGGAACTTCCCGCTGCTCATGGCGACCTGGAAGCTGGCCCCGGCCCTCGCCGCCGGCAACGCCGTGGTGCTCAAGCCGGCCGAGCAGACCCCCGCGTCCATCCACTACTGGCTGTCGCTCGTGGCCGACCTGCTGCCGCCCGGCGTGGTCAACGTGGTCAACGGCTTCGGCGTCGAGGCGGGCAAGCCGCTGGCCTCCTCGCCGCGGGTGGCCAAGGTGGCGTTCACCGGCGAGACCACCACCGGGCGGCTGATCATGCAGTACGCCAGCGAGAACATCAAGCCGGTCACCCTGGAGCTGGGCGGCAAGAGCCCCAACCTCTTCTTCGACGACGTCAGCGCCGCTTCCGACGACTTCCTGGACAAGGCGCTCGAAGGATTCACGATGTTCGCGCTCAACCAGGGTGAGGTGTGCACCTGCCCGTCCCGGGCGTTGATCCAGCAGGGCCACTACTCGGACTTCCTGGCCGCGGCCGTCGCCCGCACTGGGGCGATCAAGCAGGGGCACCCGCTGGACACCGACACGATGATCGGCGCGCAGGCGTCGAACGACCAGTTGGAGAAGATCCTGTCCTACCTGGACATCGGCCGACAGGAGGGCGCGAAGATACTGACCGGCGGATCACGTGCGGACCTGGGTGGCGACTTGTCGGGCGGCTACTACGTCGAACCAACCATCTTCGAGGGCGACAACTCGATGCGGGTCTTCCAGGAGGAGATCTTCGGTCCGGTGGTCTCGGTGACCTCCTTCGCCGACCTCGACGACGCCGTGAAGATCGCCAACGACACGCTCTACGGGCTCGGCGCGGGTGTCTGGACCCGGGACATGAACACGGCCTACCGCGCGGGTCGGGCGATCCAGGCCGGCCGGGTCTGGACGAACTGCTACCACGCCTACCCGGCGCACGCCGCGTTCGGTGGGTACAAGCAGTCCGGCATCGGCCGGGAGAACCACAAGATGATGCTGGAGCACTACCAGCAGACGAAGAACCTGCTGGTCAGCTACTCCCCCAAGAAGCTCGGCTTCTTCTGATGGCTGACCCGGTGGGCGTGACGCCGGCCGCGGCCGTGCTGCTCCGGTCACTGCGGGAGCAGCACGGACCGCTGATGTTCCACCAGTCCGGCGGCTGCTGCGACGGCAGCGCCCCCATGTGCTACCCGGCCGGCGAGTTCCGCACCGGCGGTTCCGACGTACTGCTGGCGTCGCTGCAGATCGACGGCGTGCCGGAGCCGGTGGAGTTCTGGATGTCGACGAGCCAGTGGGAGCTGTGGAAACACACCTGCCTCACCGTCGACGTCGTACCCGGCCGAGGCAGCGGCTTCTCCCTCGAAGCCCCCGAAGGCGTGCGATTCCTGATCCGCTCCCACCTGGCCACCTAGCCGCCCGCCCCACCTACCCCGCCCCCGCCCCCGCCCCCGGCGATCTTGCAGTTGTGGTGCCTGTTTGCTAGCGGTTCGCTCTTTTTGTGAGGCACCACAACTGCAAGATCGACCGGGCAGGGGCGGGGTCAGGGGTGGAGGAGCGGGGTGATGGTGGCGAGGATCTGTTGCGGTTGTTGGTAGAGGTCCACGTCGGTGAAGTAGCGCAACCGCCATCCGTTGGCCGCGAGCCAGTTCATGCGTGATCGGTCACGCCGGAGGCGGTCGCGATCGAGGTGGGTCCGGCCGTCGTACTCGACGCCGACGCGGCGCGTCCGGTAGCCGAGATCAAGCCGGTAGAGCGGGATGCCGTTCCTGTCCCGTACCCACAACTGGGGCTCGGGTGCGGGCAGGCCGCCATCGATCAGCAGAAGCCGCAACTGGCTCTCCTGCCGACACTCCGAACGCGGGTCGGCGAGCCGGACCAGTTGCCTTGCCTGGCATACGCCGCGCAGCCGGGCATGCCGCATGACCTCGGTCAGAAGCTCCTCCGGCCGGCACGCGCCCACCCGCAGACACAGGTCCAGCAACGGCATCGCATCCATCCGGCGCACCGTCCGGGCAAGGTCGACGGCACATCGAGCAGCCGGTGCGCAGTGCACTCCGGCCAGCCGTACCGCGCCCCGAACCGGCAGCACGGCCTCGTGGACGACGATGCCTCTGATCCTCGGTACGACCACACCGGCGGGCACGATCACGTGGACGTCTCCGCGGACCTCCCCGAAGCCGTGCAGTTGAGCGCCGGTGGAGAACCCGACGACAGCTCCTTCGGGGAGCCGCCGGAAGAGCGCCGGCAGGCGGCGGATGGGATCGTCAGCCGGCCCGTAGACCCCTCTCGACAGCCGACCCAGCTGCCCAGCCTCGAGACGTTGTCGCACCTGCTCCCGGGTGACGCCCGATCTCAACAGGTCCGAGTAGCGGTACAGCTCTGACATACCCCGGCACGCTGCCGCACCCCAGCACTCCACTCGACCCCGAGCAGGCGCCCCTGTGGACAACCCACCCTCCTGTGGAAACCCCCCCGCCCCGACCCCCGCTGTGCTACTCCCACACCCACCCCTGCCTCGATCATGCAGTTGTGGTGCCTCGCAAAGCCCCGGATCACCAACAAACTGGCACCACAACTGCATGATCGACGGCGCGAGGGGCGGGGCAGGGCGGGGGGTTAGTCGCAGCCGTAGCCGTCGTTGTCTCGGTCCAGGTCGTAGATGTCGTTGCCGATGACCTTGACGGGGCCGGTCACGTATTTGGGGCCGTTGCCACCGCCCCCGACACAGTCGACGTCGCTGGCGATCGGGACGCAGCCGCTGTAGTTGGGGTCGCAGTTCGACGCGGGCTTGGTGCCGACCGCGACGACCTGGGTGACCGGCTTCCTGGTGACCACGGACTTGACCAGCTTCTTGGCGGTCTGCACGCCGTCGGTCAGGGTCACCTGGTAGGTCAGCGTGCGCACCCCGTTCACACCGTCGGTCCGGGTGACCCGCCTGCCCTCGGCCAGATTGGGGTCCTTCACCGTGCGCTGGCCGTACCTGATGGTCGCCGTCTCGGTGACGGTGCGCGTCTCCACCTTCGGGCTGGGCTGGGCGGCGGGCGGCGGCGTGGAGGACGTCGCGGACGGCGACGGGCTGGCGGTCTCGGTTGGCAGCGCCGGGGCCTCGCTCGTCGGCTCGCCGTTCGGCGCGGCGACGATCGGCTCTCCCTGCTGAGCTGCGGCGTTACTCGACGGGCTCGGTTTCGGATCCCCGAACACGGCGGCGATGACGGTCGTCCCGCCGCAGCAGAGCAACACGAGCGACAGCGCTGCGGCGCCGACGATCGTCAGGGCCCGCTGCGCGGGACTCAGCCGGCGGAACCAGTTCGGGCGGGGCGGTACGACGAACCCGCCCGGCGTCGGGGGAAATGGTGGCGGTTGATGTGTCACGCCGCGAGTCTCGTCGTCACAGGCGCTGCGGAGGTCCCCCTACCTGCCGCTTCACCTGCAACGACCGTCGAAGATGGAGGAAGCGCGGGTAGCGGTCGCCACCGAAAGTGGTTGCTGGCTCAGCAACTCGCCCTCGGTCACGATCCGATTGGCCACCGGAGACCGAGCCGATCGCGGCGGAGTCGGGACTACCGCAGGATGAGGGCGGCCAGGCCGCCGGCGAGCAGCAGCACGGGTACGGCGGAGAGCGTGCCGGCCGCGAGGGCGGAGCGCAGACGGGTGGCCGTCAGCCGGAGCAGGACGAGGCTGACCAGCATCGCCACGAACAGCGCCGGCGTCACGGTGTAGAGGCCGAAGAGCAGCCAGCCGTCCCGCTCCGAGGTGCACTCCTCGCCGCAGCCGGCCGGTACGGCCCCGGAGAGCAGGGCGGCCCCGCCGAAGCCGGCCGCGATGACCACGGCGTACCAGCCGAGCGTGACCAGGATGGCAGCGCGCGCATCAGGGCGGCGGGTTGGTGACGACTGCCCGGCGGTGGTCTGGCCCATCGACCGATTATCGCCTCGCCGCCCGCCGCCCCGCCGCCCCGCCGCCCGCCGCCCGCCACCCCGCCGCCCGCCCGCGTGGTCAGCGGCCGTCGAGCAGGGGCTGGCGGGGATCCCAGGGTGGGCCGCCGGCGGCGTCGCGGCGGCGGCGGGCGATCGCCGACAGCGCCTCCAGCACCACCCGGTTGCCCAGGTACGCGGTGATGTCGGCGTGGTCGTACGGCGGGGCGACCTCGACCACGTCCACTCCGACCACGGGCAGTTCGTAGCAGCAGCGGCGGACCGCGTCGAGCAGTTGGCGGGAGGTGAGCCCGCCCGGCTCGGGCGTGCCAGTGCCCGGCGCCATGCCCGGGTCGACCACGTCCACGTCGACGGATAGGAACACCCCCTCGCACTCGTCCGTGGCGATCGCGAAGGCCTCCGACAGGCAGTCGTCGAGCCCCCGGGCCACCAGTTCGGTCATCTCGTACGAGCGCATCCGCTGCTCCGCCATCCAGGACAGCGTCTCGGGGCCGGGCCAATAGCCGCGCAGTCCGATCTGGAGGAACCGGTCGCCACGCACCGCCCCGGACTCGATGAGCCGGCGCATCGGCTGGCCGTGCCCGTGCAGGCTGCCGAACTCGATGTCGCCGGTGTCGGCGTGCGCGTCGAAGTGCACCAGCGACACCCGGCCCAGCCCGTGCTTCCGGGCCACCCCCGTGGCGTCGGGCAGGGCGATGGAGTGGTCGCCGCCGAGCACGATCGGGATCGCGCCCGACGAGGCGACCGCGTACACCGCGGCTTCGAGGGCGCCCAGCGACCGCTCGATGTCGCCGGCGAACATCTCCACGTCGCCGGCGTCATACACCCGAAGGTCCTGCAGGCCGTCGACGCGCAGCGCCAGCGAGGGGCGGGAGCCGTCGTGCGGCAGGTAGCAGGCCTGCCGGATGGCCGACGGCCCGAACCGGGTGCCCGGCCGGTGCGAGGTGCCGCCGTCGAACGGCGCCCCGACGATCACCACGTCCGCGTCGGCGAACGACGCCGGCTCGGACAGGTCACACCCGGACACCCCGAGGAAGGTCAGGTCGGGCCCGTACATGGCTCCGTAGCGACTCATCGCTCCTGCATCCCCCAGGGTGAGCCGTATCCGGTCAGGAGATCCAGGAAGGGTCTCGGCGGCAGCGCCTCCGGGCCGAGCACGCCGGTCCCGGCCCAGTCCCCGTTGGCGAGCAGCTCCAGCGCCACCACCGGGTTGACCGCGGTCTGCCAGACCACCGCCTGGTGGCCGTACTCCTTCATCGACCACTCGTTGTCGACCACGTGGTAGAGGTAGACCCGCCGGGGGCGGCCGTCGACGCCGGTGCCGGTGACGTAGGTGCCGGCGCAGGTCTTGCCACGCATCCGATCGCCCAGGGTGGCCGGGTCGGGCAGGCAGGCGGCCACCACGTCCCGGGGCGACACCGCGGCGCCGCCGACCCGGACCGGCGCGGTCGAGTCCAGTCCCAGCTTGTGCAGCGTCTTGAGCACCTCGATGAACTCGTCGCCGAGGCCGTACTTGAAGGTGACCCGCTTCGCGTCGACCCAGCGCGGAATGAGCAGCACCTCCTCGTGCTCCACGTTGACGCACTCGACCGGGCCGATCCCCTCGGGAAACTCGAAGACCTCCGGCTCGGAGAAGGGCGCTGTGGTGTACCAGCCGCGGTCGGCCTCCCAGACCACCGGCGGGTTAAGGCACTCCTCGATGGTCGTCCAGATGGAGAAGGACGGGGCGAAGTCGTAGCCGTCGACGGTGAGGTTCGCGCCGTCGCGTACCCCGATCTCGTCGATCTCGGCGAAGAGCGCCTCGGCGGCGTAGCGGGCGAAGACGTCGGAGAGCCCGGGCTCGACGCCGATGCCGCAGACGGCCAGCCGGCCGGCGGTGGCCCACTCATCGGCGTGCGCGAACTGCTCGTCGCCGAGCTTCACCCCGGTCTCCGCGTGCGGGTGCGTGGGGTGCGGGCGGGACAGCGACATCGCCATGTCCAGGTAGTCGGCCCCGGCCGCGAAGGCGCCCTCGAAGATAGGCAGGACGAAGCGCGGATCGACGGCGTTGAGCACATGGGTGATCCGGTGCTCCCGGCAGAGCGCGGCGACGGCCTCCGCCGACGAGGCGTCCACCGGCGCGGCGACGAACCGACCGTCGTGTTCGGCGATGGCCCGGCTCGCCCGGCCCAGGTCGTAGTCGGCGACCACCATCGTTTCGAAGAAGGAGCGGCGGGCGGCGATGGATACGGCGGCGGAGCCGACGCCACCGGCGCCGACGAGCAGGATGCGCATCAGGAATCGAACCCCAAACCAAGACGATCGAGCGTACGGAGCCAAAGGTTGCGCCGCCCCTCGCGCGCGTCGGCGCGGGCGAGCGACCAGCGGGTGAGGTTGATGCCGGCCGCGCGGAACGGCTCCGGCGGGAACGGCAGTGGCGCGCTGCGCACCAGGTCGAGCCGGGTCAGCGGGGTGTCCCCGCCGGCGAGCAGGTCGAGCATCACCCGGGCGCCGAACCGGGTGGCCCCGACGCCGAGGCCGGTGTAGCCGGCCGCGTACGCCAGCCGCCCGTCGTAGGCGGTGCCGAAGAACGGGCAGAACCGGGTGCAGGTGTCGATCACCCCGCCCCACCGGTGGCTGAACTGCAGACCGTCCAGCTGCGGGAACGTGGTGAAGAAGTGGTCGGCGAGGGCGTTGAAGGTGTCCCAGCGCTGCTCCAGGGCCGGGGTGGTCCGGTTGCCGTAGTGGTAGACGGCGTCGTACCCGCCGAAGAGGATCCGTCCGTCGGTGGTGATGCGGTAGTAGTGGAACTGGTTGCCGGTGTCCGCGAGACCCTGACGGTTCGCCCAGCCGATCGACTTCCGCTCGTCCTCGCCGAGCGGCTCGGTCATCAGCGCGTAGTCGTAGACCGGCACCAGCCAGGAGCGCAGCCGGCGCAGCAGCGGCGGGAACGCGTTCGTGGCGAGCACGACCTGCCGGGCGCGGACGTGCCCGGGTGCGGCGTCCCGGCCACCGGCGGTGCTGGCCCGTAGCGCGGCCCCGTCGCGGCGCAGCCCGGTCACCCGGGTGTGCTCGGCGATCCGCACCCCGAGGCTGAGGCAGGCCCGGCGCAGCCCCCAGGCGAGCTTCGCCGGGTCGAGCATGGCCACCCGGTCGCGGTCCCACATTCCGCCGAGGTACGTCGGCGAGTCGACCTCGGCGCGTACCTCGTCGGCGTCGAGCAGCCGCACTTCGTGGCCGTAGCGGCGGGCCAGCTCAGCCTCCTCGGCGAGCCCGTCGAGCTGGTACGGCTCGACGGCGACCGCGAGTTCGCCGGTGCGCTCGAAGTCGCAGTCGATGCCGAACTCGGCGACGGTCGCGGCGATGGCGTCGAGGTTCTCCCGGCCGAGCCGTTCCAACTCGTCGATCTCGCCGGGGAACCGCTCGACCCCGTTGGCCAGACCGTGGGTGAGCGAGGCGGCGCAGAACCCGCCGTTGCGTCCGGACGCCGCCCAGCCGCAGGTGCCCGCGTCGACCAGGAGCACGTCCCGGCCCGGGTCGTCCCGCTTGGCCAGCAGCGCGGTCCAGAGCCCGCTGTAACCGCCGCCGACGACGAGCAGGTCGGCGGTGTGCGTGCCGTGCAGCGGCGGGAGCGGGTCGGGCCGTTCCGGGCGGTCCAGCCAGTACGGCACGGGCGCCGCGTCGGCCAGGGCCCGGCCGATGCCGGGGCGGGTCATGACGGGCGCCGGCCGGTTCCGCCGCCCACCGGGCTGACCGGCAGGGCGGCCCGGCGGGTCCGCCGGCCGCGCAGCGTGCTGGCCAGCACCAGCAGCAGCGCGATCACGAACATCGCCGTGCCGATGACGTTGACCTGCGGCGGGATGCCCCGCTGGGCGGCGCCCCAGACGTACATCGGGAAGGTGACGGTGGTGCCGGCGTTGAAGTTCGTGATGATGAAGTCGTCGAAGCTCAACGAGAAGGCGAGCAGCGCGGCGGCCACGATGCCGGGCAGCACCAGCGGCAGGGTGATCCGCCGGAAGGTCTGCCACTCGTTGGCGTAGAGGTCCATCGCGGCCTCCTCCAGCCGGGAGTCCATCCCGGCCAGCCGCGCCTTGACGGTGACCACCACGAACGAGACGCAGAACATCACGTGCGCGATGACGATGGTCCAGAAGCCCTGCGGCACCCCGGCGGAGACGAAGAGGGCGAGCAGCGAGGTGCCCATCACCAGCTCCGGGGTGGCCATCGGCAGGAAGATCAGCACGTTGATCCCGGCCCGGCCACGGAAGCGGTGCCGGACCAGCGCGAACGCCATCAGCGTGCCGAGCAGCGTGGCGACCACGGTGGCGATGAAGCCAATCTGCACGCTGCGCAGCACCGCGTCGCACATGTCGGAGGTGGCACACGGGTTGCGCCAGTTGTCGAGGGTGAACTCGTTGAAGTCGTAGGAGAGCCGGCTGGACGGGCGGTTGAACGACAGCCCGGCCACCACCACGATCGGCAGCGACAGGTAGCCGAGCACCAGCAGCGCCAGGCCCATCACCCAACGGTCAGCCAGCCAACGGGAGAACCTCACAGGACCTCCTCCGTGCCGGCTCGGCGCAGGTAGACGAAGACCACCGCGAGGATCGCCGCCATCAGCAGGAACGACAGCGCCGCGCCCTGCGGGTAGTCGAGCCGGACCAGGAACGCCGAGTCGATGACGTTGCCGATCATGTATTCGTTCGGCGTGCCGAGCAGTTCGGCGTTGATGTAGTCACCGCTGGCCGGGATGAAGAAGAGCAGCGTGCCGGCGACCAGGCCGGGCATGGAGAGCGGCAGGGTGACCTTGCGGAACGCCCGGACGGGGCTCGCGTACAGGTCGCTCGCCGCCTCGAGCAGCCGGTAGTCCAGCCGTTCCAGGCTGGCGTAGAGCGGCAGCACCAGGAACGGCAGGAAGTTGTACGTCAGGCCGAGCACCACCGCGAACGGCGTGGCCAGCAGCCGGCCGTCCGGCCCGAGCAGGTGGATGTCGCGCAGCAACCCGACGAGCCAGCCGTTGTCCGACAGGATCGTCTTCCAGGCCAGCGTGCGGACCAGGAAGCTGGTGAACATCGGCGCGACCACGCAGACCAGCAGCAGGTTCTTCCACCGGCCGGCCTTCTGCGCGATCGCGTACGCCAGCGGGTAGCCCATCAGCAGGGCGAGCACCAATCCCAGCCCGGCGTAGAGGAACGACCGGGCGAACTGCGGCCAGTACGCCGTCAGCGCGTCCGGGTAGTTGCCGAACGCCCACGTCAGTGCGTACCCGGTGGAGAGCGAGCCGGTGGGGTCGTAGAGGCTCGCCGCCGCGAGCTGGAACAGTGGCACGGCGAAGAAGACGAAGAGCCAGGCCCCGCCGGGAAGCAGCAGCAGGTACGGCAGCAACCGGTGCCGCCCGCGCCGGGCGGCCGGCGGCGGGACCGCCGCCGGCTGCCCGGTGGTCATGTGCGCGAGGCTCATGGCGTCACACCGACCGGCTCGTCCAGTACTGGCGCGGTCCGGTCGGTCTCGCCCGGCTCCCGCGGCAGCAGGAAGGCGTGCCGCGGATCCCAGTGCGCAACCGCCTCGACGCCGACGGCCAGCCGTGAGGTCGCGCCGCTGTTGGCGGCGAAGACCGACAGCTCACTGCCCCATCCGGTGCGCAGCAGGTACTGGGTGCTGACCCCGACGTAGGAGGCGTCGGTGACCACCCCGGTGACGTGCTGGTGGCCGGCGGGGACCTGGTCGACGGAGTCGACCAGGTGCAGCTTCTCCGGGCGTACGCCCAGGTGGACCGGCCCGCGGTCGGCGCGGGCCCGGTCGGCGGGCACCGAGTAGCGGGCGCCGTGGGCGGTCACCGGCACCTCACTGCCGGTGGTGCCGGCGGCCTCGCCGGCCAGCAGGTTCGACTGGCCGAGGAAGTTCGCCACGAACGCGGTGGCCGGGTACTCGTAGATGTCGGCCGGCGCGCCGAGCTGTTCGATCCGGCCGGCGTTCATCACCGCGACCGTGTCGGCCATCGTCATGGCCTCCTCCTGGTCGTGGGTGACGTGCACGAAGGTGATGCCGACCTCGGTCTGGATCCGCTTCAGCTCGATCTGCATCTGCCGGCGCAGCTTCAGGTCGAGCGCACCGAGGGGCTCGTCCAGCAACAGCACCTGCGGTTGGTTGATCAGGGCGCGGGCCAACGCGACCCGCTGCTGCTGCCCGCCGGAGAGTTGGGCCGGCCGGCGGCTGCCGTAGTCGTCGAGCTGCACCAGCGACAGCATCCGCATGACCTCGTCGTCGACCGAGCGGATGCCGCGCCGGCGCAGCCCGAAGGCCACGTTCTCGAAGATGTTCAGGTGCGGAAAGAGCGCGTAGCTCTGGAAGACCGTGTTCACCGGCCGCTTGTACGGGCGCAGCCGGGCGATGTCCCGGTCGCCGAGCAGCACCTGCCCGCTGGTCGGCTCCTCCAGGCCGGCGATCATCCGGAGCGTGGTGGTCTTGCCGCACCCGGACGCCCCGAGCAGGGCGAAGAACGACCCCTGCGGGATGGTGAGGCTCAGGTCGTCCACCGCGGTGAAGATGCCGAACCGTTTGGTGAGGTTGGCCAGCCGCAGGTCGCCGGCCGGAGTCTCGCGTCCCACTGTCATCCCGCCCATCCCGTCGTCAGGCCCCGATGACCTGCTGGAACTTGCTTTCGTACTCGCGCTCCTGCTTTTCGTCCAGGGCCATGAAGACCTTGGACTTCGACAGCATCGCGTCGTCCGGGAAGATCAGCGGGTTGGCGGCCAGCTCCGGGTCGATCTTCTCCATCTCGGCCTGCGCGCCCTGCACGGGGCAGATGTAGTTCACGTACGCGGCCAGTTGGGCGGCGACCGCCGGCTCGTAGTAGTAGTTCATGAGCTGCTCGGCGTTGCCCTTGTGCGTGGCCTTGTTCGGCACCAGCATGTTGTCCGACCAGAGCATCACGCCGGACTCGGGCACCACGAACTTGACCTTCTCGTCCTCGAAGCCGAGCTGGATGACGTCGCCGGACCAGCCGACGCACGCGGCGATGTCGCCCTTGGCCAGGTCGGGCGCGTAGTCGTTGCCGGTGAACTTGCGGATCTGGCCGGAGTCGACCGCCTTCTTCAGCTTGTTGAGCGCGTCGTCGAACTGCGCCGCGGTGAAGTTCGACGGGTCGTGGCCGTTCGACTGGAGCAGCAGGCCCATCGTGTCGCGCATCTCCGACAGCGCGGTCACCTTGCCCTTGAGGTCGGGGCGGGTGAGCAGCTCGTCGACGGTCCGGATCTCCTTGGCGACCTTGCCGTTGTAGGCGAGGCCGGCCAGGCCCGACTGCCACGGGATGGCGAGCTGGTTGTCCTTGTCGAAGGTGCGGCCCTTCAGCGACGGCAGCAGGTTGGCCTCGACGTTGGGCATCTTGGACTTGTCGAGCTTCTGGATCCAGCCGAGCCGGATCATCCGGGCGGCCATCCAGTCGGTGAGGGTCATGATGTCGCGCTCGGTGGGCTGACAGCCGGCGAGCTGGTTCTGCACCTTGCCGAAGAACTCGTTGTTGTCGTTGACGTCCTCGGTGTACGTGACCTGGATGCCGCTCTTGGCGATGAACGCGTCGAGGGTGGGTCGCTTCGACTCGTCCTTCTCGTCCACGTCCATGTACTGCGGCCAGTTCGAGAAGGCGAGCTTCTTCTCCGTGCCGGAGAGGTCTTCGCTGACGCAACCGGCTTCGGTCTGCTGGGCGCCCTTGGTGCCGCAGCCGGTGAGGGCGCCGCCGACGGCGAGCATCGTGGCCGAGCCGAGGGTGCCGGTGAGCAGGCCGCGCCGGGAAAGGGGCCGGAGGGGACTACGCATGTGACGACTCCTTAAAGGGGGTCATCGTCGGCGGCGGGGACGGGGGTGACGGCGCCGGCGGGAGGGTCAGGTGCGATTGACGACTGATCCTGACATGAGGTGACCTTCCTTACAAGGGATTCCGTTGCGGGATTAGCTCTAGACGACGAAATACGCCAGACTGCGCGAGGCACTAGGCTAACCGCGCGGGAACGGACATGGGGAGCGGTCGATGACGAACCGGCAGCAGGAGAACGGCAACGGCGGGCGGCGGGTCACCGTCCGTGACGGCGCCAGCCACGCTCTGCTCGATGATGTTGCCAAGCAGATCATCGAGCAGCTCCAGGAGGACGGGCGCCGGCCGTACGCCACCATCGGCAAGGCCGTCGGGCTCTCCGAGGCCGCCGTACGCCAGCGGGTCCAGCGGCTGCTCGACGCCGGGGTGATGCAGATCGTCGCGGTCACCGATCCGCTCCAGCTCGGCTTCCCCCGGCAGGCGATGATCGGCCTGCGCACCGACGGCGACCTGGAGGCGGTGGCCGACCGCCTGGCCGAACTGGTGGAGGTCGACTACGTGGTCATCACCGCCGGCTCGTTCGACCTGCTCACCGAGGTGGTCTGCCGCAACGACGACCACCTGCTGGAGATCCTGCAACGGCTGCGGGCCGTCGAGGGCGTGCTCTCCACCGAGGCGTTCGTCTATCTCAAGCTCCGCAAGCAGACCTACACCTGGGGTACGGCCTGACGCTCGGCCGCTCGATCCACTCGACGTCCGGGAAGTCGCGGTAAACGCGCCGCCCCAACGCCCCGACTTCCGTAAGCCCGAGTGGATCAGCTACACCCTCGCACCCGCAAAGAGGCCGAACCAGGGTCGGTCGCCGCCCGCGCCGAGCGGATCACGGCAGATCCGGGGGGTGAAATAGCGATACGGATTCCGTTGCCATCAACGTACGGGCTCGCTAAATCCGTTGTCGTACCGCCAGAACGCCACCGATACCACTTGCCTTTCCGGGTCGGGCTGTGCGATAACCGTGGGCAGAGCGGCCGGCGTCACCCCTTGAACCGGCCCGACGACCGATGGGGCTGACATGGCCAACGCCACCGACCACCTCTGGATGCACTTCACCCGGATGGCGAGCTACTCCGCCGGCGAGGTACCGACCATCGTGCGCGGCGAGGGCGCGTACATCTGGGACTCCCAAGGGCGCCGCTACCTGGACGGGCTCGCCGGCCTCTTCGTCGTCAACGCCGGCCACGGCCGCACCGAGCTGGCCGAGGCGGCCGCCAAGCAGGCGGGCGAGCTGGCCTACTTCCCGCTCTGGTCCTACGCCCACCCGAAGGCGGTCGAGCTGGCCGAGAAGATCGCCACGCTGACCCCGGGCGACCTGAACCGGGTCTTCTTCACCACCGGCGGCTCCGAGGCGGTGGAGGCGGCGTGGAAGCTCGCCCGCGCCTACTTCAAGCGCACCGGCCAGCCCAACAAGCACAAGGTGGTCAGCCGCTACATCGCCTACCACGGCACCTCCATGGGCGCCCTGTCGATCACCGGCCTGCCGGGCATCAAGAGCGACTTCGAGCCGCTGGTCCCGGGCGGCATCAAGGTGCCGAACACCAACTTCT
This sequence comes from Micromonospora sp. NPDC051006, assembly GCF_044456245.1. Classification (NCBI taxonomy): domain Bacteria; kingdom Bacillati; phylum Actinomycetota; class Actinomycetes; order Micromonosporales; family Micromonosporaceae; genus Micromonospora; species Micromonospora sp. NPDC051006. The sequence continues at coordinate 84,341 of NZ_JBITFP010000003.1, read as the reverse complement.
ACCGCGCCCCTGAGCACGGTGACTCGCCCGAGGCGTTCGGTCGCTGGGCCGCCGACGAGATCGGTCGGGCGATCGAGCGGGAAGGCCCGGACACCGTGGCCGCGGTCTTCCTGGAGCCGGTGCAGAACTCCGGCGGCTGCTTCCCGCCGCCGCCCGGCTACTTCGAGCGGGTCCGCGAGATCTGCGATGCGTACGACGTGCTGCTCGTCTCCGACGAGGTGATCTGCTCGTGGGGCCGGCTCGGCGAGTACTTCGGGGCCCTCCGCTACGGCTACCAGCCGGACATCATCACCACCGCGAAGGGCATCACCTCCGGCTACGCGCCGCTCGGCGCGATGATCGCCAGTGACCGGCTGATGGAGCCGTTCCTCAGCGAGACCGGCATGTTCGCCCACGGGGTGACCTTCGGCGGTCACCCGGTCTCCTGCGCGGTGGCGCTGGCCAACCTGGAGGTCTTCGCCCGCGAGGACCTGGTCGGGCACGTCCGCGCCAACGAGGGGGCGTTCCGCGCCACCCTGGAGAAGCTCAACGACCTGCCGATCGTCGGCGACGTGCGGGGCGACGGCTACTTCTACGGCATCGAGCTGGTCAAGGACAAGGCGACCCGGGAGACCTTCGACGAGGCCGAGTCGGAGCGGCTGCTGCGCGGCTTCCTCTCCACCGCGCTCTTCCAGGCCGGCCTCTACTGCCGCGCCGACGACCGGGGCGACCCGGTGGTGCAGCTCGCCCCGCCGCTGATCGCCGAGCAGCAGCAGTTCGACGAGATCGAGCAGATCCTGCGTGCCGTGCTCACCGAGGCATGGCAGCGCCTATGACCGGCGCGTCGACGCCCTCGGCCGACGCACCGGAGTGCTGATGCGCTATCAGGACCTGTCGTTCTGGCTCTCCACGGTGGACGATCCGCTCACGCCGCGTCCGTCGTTGCCCGGCGACGCCGACGCCGACGTGGTGATCGTCGGCGCCGGCTACACCGGGCTCTGGACGGCCTACTACCTGGCCCGCGCCGACCCGACGCTGCGGATCACGGTGCTGGAGCAGGAGATCGCCGGCTTCGGGGCGTCCGGGCGCAACGGCGGCTGGTGCTCGGCGCTCTTCCCCACCTCGCTCACCGGGCTGGCCCGCCGGCACGGCCCGGACGCGGCGATCGCAATGCAGCGGGCCATGCAGGAGACGGTGCGCGAGGTGGGGCGCGTGGTGTCGGCCGAGGGCATCGACTGCGACTGGGCGCCCGGCGGGACGGTGGTGCTCGCCCGCAGCGACGCCCAGCTCGGCCGGGCCCGGGCCGCGGTCGACGAGGCGCGGGCCTTCGGTTTCGGCCCGGCGGACCTGGCGCTGCTTGATGCCGGCGAGGCCGCCGCCCGCTGCGCCGCCGAGGGGGTACGCGGCGGGACGTACACGCCGCACTGCGCGGCGGTGCACCCGGCGAAGCTGGCCCGGGGCCTGGCCCGGGCGGTGGAGCGGCTCGGGGTGACCATCCACGAACGGACGCCGGTCCGCGAGCTGAGTCCGGGTCGGGTGCTCACCCCCACCGGGGTGGTCCGCGCGCCCGTGGTGGTCCGCGCCACCGAGGGGTACACGCCGGCGCTGCCCGGCCAGCGGCGCGCCGTGGTGCCGGTCTACTCGCTGATGGTCGCCACCGAGCCGCTGCCAGAGCCGACCTGGGCGCGGATCGGGCTGGCCGAGCGGGAGACGTTCTCCGACCATCGGCACGTGATCATCTACGGGCAGCGCACCGCGGACGGCCGGCTGGCCTTCGGCGGGCGCGGCGCCCCGTACCACTTCGGCTCCCGGGTCCGGCCCGGCTACGACCGCGAGCCGGCGGTCTTCGCGGCGCTGCGGCGTACCCTCGGCGACCTCTTCCCGGTGCTCGGCCCGGACGTGCCGCTGACCCACCGCTGGGGTGGCCCGCTCGGCGTCGCCCGCGACTGGTCGGCGTCCGTCGGGCTGGACCGGGCGACCGGGCTCGCCTGGGCCGGCGGGTACGTCGGCGACGGGGTCTCGACGACCAACCTCGCCGGGCGCACCCTCGCCGACCTGATCCGGGGCGTGCCGAGTGAGCTGACCGCGCTGCCCTGGGTGGGCCACCGGTCGCCGCGCTGGGAGCCGGAGCCGATGCGCTGGCTCGCGGTCAACGCCGGCCTGCGGGTGATGTTCTCGGCCGACGCGTCCGAGGCCCGCACCGGCCGCCCGTCCCGACGCGCGGCGCTCTTCGGCCGCTTCCTCAGGCACTGACCCGGGCGCCCCGCCCCGGGCGGGTGTTCGGCGAACCGGCACCGGGCCGCGGTCCGGCTCCCTAGCCTGACAATCAGGAGCAGCTCAGGGAGCTTGACGGAGGTTGGCGTGAGCACTGAGGCGGTCATGGACGCGTTCGACGGCGAGCAGGAAATCGAAATCACCGTGACCGGGCGGAAGAGCGGACGGCAGATCAGCCACCCGGTGTGGTTCGTGCAGGAGGAACAGAGCATGTTCCTGGTGCCGGTGACCGGCTCGGACAGCGACTGGTACAAGAACGTGAGCCGGACGCCGATGATCCGGGTGGCCGCGAACGGTACGGCCGTGAACGCGCCCGCCACCCCGATCACCGAACCGGACCAGGTCGACCATGTGGTGGCGATGTTCCGCGACAAGTACGGCGCCGACCGGGTGGAGAGCTACTACCCGAAGCACGACGTCGCGGTCCAGGTGCCGCTCGGCTGACCGCCCCGCTCAGAGGTTCGGCGGGATGACCCGGAGGTGGCCGCGCCGGCCGGTCGAGTGGGCCCGCTGTTCGCGGTCGTCCTCAGGCGGGCGGGGAGCCGGGCGGGCCGCCTCCCGGACCGCCTCGGCGAGGGCGACCAGGTCGTCGGTGGTGGGCGGCGGCGGCTCGAACTCACCCTCGTGGCGTACCACGTCCCAGCCCCGGGGTGCGGTCAGGCTGCGGGCGTGCGGCTCACAGAGGTCGTAGGTGTGCGGCTCTGCGAAGGCGGCCAGCGGGCCGACCACCGCGGTCGACTCGTTGTAGACATAGGTCAATGTGGCGACCGCTTGCCGGGGGCAGCCGTTACGGGAGCAGCGCCGTGGTGACCTCACGGCGGCAGGGTATCCCCATTACCGGGTCCGGCGCACCGCTTCGCGTTGCGACACGCCCGTCACGGTGATCACAATTCGCGGCGCCGGCCCGTCGCTCTTGACTCCGGCGCGCCAGCGCGCGGCGCTGCCGCAGGCCAGGCCCGCGTGGGGGCTACCCTTTGCCTCATGACGAGCCCGGAACACCGCCGCCCCGGTTCCGGCCGGCGCGCGCACCGCGACCGGCACGGGCGCGGCCTGCGCGGGCGGCTGGTGCCGGCCACCGTGCCGCTGGCCCGGACGAAGGCCGAGGTCTTCGACGACCTGGTCTTGGACACGGTGGAGACGCTGGAACGCCGGTTCGCCAAGGAGCTGGCCGGGGTCGAGTTCGCGGTGGAGGACGTCCCGCCCGACCTGAACGTCTACGACTCCGACGTGCTGGAGGACGGCGAGGTGCCGCTGGCACGCCTGCTGCCCGGCCGACCGGGCCGGCAGGAGGTGCCGCCACGGATCGTGCTCTACCGCCGTCCGCTGGAGTTCCGGGCGATGGACCGGGAAGATCTCGCCGACCTGGTGCACGACGTGATCATCGAGCAGGTGGCGAACCTGCTCGGGGTCGACCCGGACGAACTGGCCTAGCGGCCCGCCCCCGACCGGGCCACCGTGTGCCGCCGCACCCGGCACGCCAAACAAGGCCTGAACCGGGCGGCCCCCACCGCCCGGAACCGGCACCGGTCAGGCCGCCCGCCGCTTCAGCTTGCGCCGCTCCCGCTCGGAGAGCCCACCCCAGATCCCGAACCGCTCGTCGTGGCCGAGAGCGTATTCGAGGCACTCCGTCTTGACCTCACAACGCGAGCAGATCCGCTTCGCCTCACGGGTCGAGCCGCCCTTCTCGGGAAAGAACGCCTCCGGATCGGTCTGCGAGCAGAGCGCTCGCTCCTGCCACTCCGGCGCGTTTCCGAGCAGGTCGGCCACCTCAAGCTGGCCGTCCATCAAATGCCTCCTTGTCGCGCACCGGCGTCATCGCCGCTGCAACCCCCCACGCGAAAGGCGTGCTAGTCCGTACGGTCCGGTTTGTTGCGTTCCGTGCGAACAACCCCATTCAAATTACACGCGTGTAATGCGTGCGCCGTCAAGCCAAACTTGATAATGGAGTCGCCCTCCCGACAGACCCCCGGGCGGCCATCCGGCCACCCGGCCCTCGCAACCTGCCCTATCGATTCAGACCCCGGCCGAGTAACGCCCTCACCGGCGAGTTGCCGGAGATTTCTCCCGTGGCGACCTCCTCAGCGGCCCGGTCGGGGCGGACGTGGACACGCCGCCGGAAGACCCCGACAGCAATGCTGATCTTGGTGGGGCACAGGTTAACCCGAGTAACGCCGGACCGCCCGTCGAGCGGGACACGACAACCGCGCCCCGTCCACATGGTGGACGGGGCGCGGCGCACGGCGGCCGGCCCGACGTCAGTCGAAACCCGACGGAACGCTGCTCGGCCAGACGAACTCGGCGACCACCCCGCCGGTGACGCAGATCGCTCCGGCCGTCCTGCGCTCGTCCCACCAGACGGTATAGACCCCGGCGGGCAGGTCCGGGTAGACGGCACTGTGGAAGACCCCGTCCTGGACCCGCCGCTCGCGGACCGCGGCGTGGGTGCGCGGCCCGTCCGGCCGGTCGGCCGGGCTGATCTCGATTTCCCGCCCGTGCAGCTCCCGTCCGGTGTAGATGATCAGTGCGCCGGTCGCACCGCCCAGATCCAGGACGACGCTGCCGGTCTCCGACGGCCCGTACGCGCTCGGCTCCATGCCCGCTCCCCCGTCACGCCGCCGCCGACGGGTTGCCGAACCCGTCGTACGGCGTGCCGAGGAACGGGAAGCCAGCCAGGAACGGCGCGGTCACGTCGGCGGCGCTCAACCCGGGGGTGACCGCGGCGGCCGCCGCGTCCGGCCGGAACGCCTTGTCCACCAGCGGCACGGTCAGACCGGCGATCGCCCGCAGCGCGATGGTGACCACGTCGTCGCCGACCCGACGGCCGTTGGGGAAGCCGGCGAGATCGCCGCCGAGCACCCCGAACCGGTCCGGCCGGCGGCTCGGCGGGATCGCGGTGTTCAACCGCAGCATGTCGGCCTGGATGTCGCCGGTGGCGTTGGTGAAGCCGTCGATCAGCCCGGCCGGCACCCCGGTCAGCAGGAGCGCCACCAGGTCCGCTCGGGCCTTCTTGGACTTGTTGAGCCGGTCCAGGTTGGCGAAGACGCCCGGGTAGAGCGCCGGCAGCAGGGTGGCCAGCTCCGGCTGCTCGACGAACCGGGCGAACCGCTTGTCCTCCGACGGCGGCAGCGAGTTCCACAGGTCCTTCTTGGACATCGGCACGATGACCTCGTTGAACAGCGGATTGCCCAACCGGGAGACCTGCGTGAACGGACCGGTGGAGACCTCCGCGCCCGGGTCGCTGCCGAGCACCCGGACCTGCCGGCGGGACGCCGCGGTCCAGACGCCGATCACCGACGCCTGGTCGCCGGCCGCGTACCGGTTGGCCCGGCGGCGCACCATGTTCAGCGGCACCTGGACGGCGATGCTGTGCACGTTCATCCGGTCCGTGGCGTTGACCGGCTCCCCCTCGGCCTTGAACAGCTTCTTCCCGGCCACGTGCAGCTGCTGGAACGGCCGCAGGGTGCCCAGGTCGAAGACCGCGCCCAGGTCCACGAAGAAGCCGTCCGCCCGCTGCCCGGCGAAGACCCGCTCGCCGGTCGAGAGGGTGAACGTCGCCTGGCGGACCAGCTCGGCGTAGTTCGGCGTGGAGAGCGGGCCGACGTTGCACGGCGGGCAGGGCAGCTTGTGCGCGAGACGGTGCTCCCGGCCGTCGGCCACCCGGGTCAGGCTGTAGAACTGCCGCCGGTTCCAGTTCCGGCTGTCCAGCGACTCGATCGGCCCGGTGTTGTAGAGAAAGCTGTTCGGATTCGTGATCTCGGTGGTGAATTCGAACCGGTAGGTGACATCGGGACGGCCATCACCGTCGTTGTCGATATGGATCTCGTAGCGCACGTCGTCGCCGAACTCGAAGAAGTTCGGGCCGCCGGAAGGAAGTTGCAGCGGCACATAATTGGCGATCAAGGTCACCGAGTCGGGGCGGTCGGGGCTGACGAACGCGTACAGGTCAGCGGAATCGGCGACCGGATCCTTGGCGATTTCCGGAGCCTCGCGGTGCGAAGACATGACGGACCAACCTCACTAGGCGGGGGACGGGTCGAGGACCGGCCGGGCGCCGGAGGAGTCCGCGCCGGGGCCGGGTGGAGTGCGGTGGGATCGGTCAGCGGCGAGCGGCGCGCCGCAGCCGCTCCGCCAGGCTGCGGTCGCGTACCTCGATCCGGGAGGTGCCGACGAAGACGTCCATGGTGCCGGTGGCGGCGTCGCGCAGGTGCACCACGATCGGCTCGTCGGCCGCGGCCGCGCCGGGGGCGTTCTGGGCGGCCGACAGGCCGGGCACGGTGAGCGCGGCGGCACCGAGCGTCGCGCTCGCCGCCGCGGTCAACGTCTGCCGGCGGGTCAGTCGCGGCCAGGGCCGCTTCCGCACTTCACTGGTCATGGGCAACCTTTCCGGCGGCGCGGGCACGCCCGCGAGGTCGGACGGGAGCCGGCCGCGCGCCGCGTGGCGGCCGCCGCCGGAGCCCGCCGGGGGGCGCCGGCGGCGGCCCTCGCCGCTACCGCCGCCGGCGTCCGTTGGTACGGCCGGCGGCGCGAAAAGGTTCGACCTCAGGGCAGCAGATGACCGTACGCGGTGCTGCGCTTACGCGCCGGACGCCCGGCAGCCGTCGCGATCGCCCGCAACTGCTCCTCCGTGCGGGCCGAACCGTTGGCCGAGCCGGCCATCCGGGAGATGGTCTCCTCCATCAGCGTGCCGCCCAGGTCGTTGCAGCCACCCTGGAGCATCGCCACCGTGCCCGCGTCGCCGAGCTTCACCCACGAGCACTGGATGTTGTCGATTCGCCCGTGCAGCAACAGCCGGGCCATCGCGTGCACCACCCGGTTCTCCCGCCAGGTCGGCCCGGGCCGGGCGATGCCGGCCAGGTAGATGGGCGCGTTGGTGTGCACGAACGGCAGCGCCACGAACTCGGTGAAACCACCGGTGCGGTCCTGCACCCCGGCCAGCACCCGGAAGTGCGCCAGCCACTGCCCGGGGTGGTCGACGTGCCCGTACATCATCGTGGAGCTGGAGCGGATGCCCAGCTCGTGGGCGGTGCTGACCACCTCGACCCAGGCGGCGGCGGGCAGCTTGCCCTTGGTCAGCACCCAGCGGACCTCGTCGTCGAGGATCTCCGCGGCGGTGCCCGGGATGGTGTCCAGCCCGGCCTCCCGCAGCAGGGTCAGCCACTCCCGCACCGGCACGCCCGCCTTCGCGGCGGCGGTGACGATCTCCATCGGCGAGAAGGCGTGCACGTGCATCTGCGGCACCCGCGCCTTGATCGCCCGCACGATGTCGGCGTACCCGGTCACCGGCATCTTCGGGTCGATGCCGCCCTGCAGGCACACCTCGGTCGCGCCGGCCGCCCACGCCTCCTCGGCCCGGTCGGCCACCTGGTCGACCGAGAGCCGGTACGCGTCCGCGTCCCGCTCCCGCTGGGCGAAGGCGCAGAACCGGCAGCCGACGTAGCAGACGTTGCTGAAGTTGATGTTCCGGTTGACCACGTACGTGACGTCGTCGCCGACGGTCGCCCGGCGGACGTCGTCGGCGAGCCGGCACAGCTCGTCCAGCGCCGGCCCGTCGGCGCCGAAGAGCGCCAGCGCGGCGTCGGTGTGCCGGGGCTCCAGCAGCGCCGCCGGGTCGTCGGCGGCGAGCCGCAGGCCGGCCCGCAGGTCGGCGTCGGCGGAGCCGGCGGCGGCCGGTGCCGCGGTCACCTTCGTGGCGACCTCGGCCCAGTCGCCGTAGACGCTGTCGAAGTCGCCCCGGCGGTCGTCGGTGCGGCCGGTGCTGTCGATGGTGACGTGCAGGTCGGTCCGCCCGCCGAACACCTCCTCCGGCTCCTGCCACGGGCGGCCGACCGGGCGCGCGTCCGCGACGGCCAGCCCGGTCTGCGGGTCGGCCAGCGCGGTGACGTGTGCGAGCAGCCGTGGGTCGAGCCACGGGTCGCCGGCGCGGACGTACTCCGGGTAGATGGTGAGCCGCTCCCGCAGGGTGAAACCGGCCTCGGCGGTGCGCCGGGCCAGATCGTCCAGGTGCGGCCAGGGCCGCTCCGGGTTCACGTGGTCCGGGGTCAGCGGCGAGACCCCGCCCCAGTCGTCGATGCCGGCGCGCAACAGCAGGTCGAACTCGCCCGCGATGAGGTTCGGCGGCGCCTGGATGCGGGCCCGCGGCCCGAGCAGCACCCGGGCCACCGCCACCGTCGCGGCCAGGTCGTGCAGCTCGGCGTCCGGCATGCCGCGCATCGCGGTGTCCGGCTTCGCGCGGAAGTTCTGCACGATCACCTCCTGGAGGTGGCCGTACTCGCGGTGCGCCCGACGAATCGCGAAGATCGCGTCGACCCGCTCGGCATGCGTCTCCCCGATGCCGATGAGGATGCCGGTGGTGAAGGGCACCCCGACCCGGCCCGCGTCGTCGAGCACCCGCAGCCGCACCGCCGGCTCCTTGTCAGGCGAGCCGAAGTGCGGGCCACCCGGCTCCGACCAGAGCCGGGTCGCGGTGGTCTCCAGCATCATCCCCATGCTCGGCGCGACCGGCTTGAGCCGTTGCAGCTCCGACCAGGAGAGCACCCCGGGGTTCAGGTGCGGCAGCAGGCCGGTCTCCTCCAGCACCGCCACCGCGCAGGCCCGCACGTAGTCCAACGTGGAGTCATAGCCCCGCTCGTCCAACCACTGCCGGGCCGCCGGCCAGCGCTCCTCCGGCCGGTCACCGAGGGTGAACAGCGCCTCCTTGCAGCCCTGCTCGGCACCGGCCCGGGCGATCGCGAGCACCTCGTCCCGGTCGAGGAAGGGCGCCGGCAGCCGGTGCGGCACGGTGGCGAAGGTGCAGTAGTGGCAACGGTCCCGGCAGAGCCGGGTCAGCGGAATGAAGACCTTCTTGGAGTACGTGACCACGCCGGGTCGGCCGGCCTCACGCAACCCCGCGTCGCGAATCCCGGCGGCGACGCCGAGCAGTTCGTCGAGGGACTCACCGCGAGCGCCGAGCAGCGCCGTCGCCTCGTCGACGTCCAGCGCCCGCCCGGTCGCGGCCCGGCGCAACGCCCGGCGCACGCTCGCCTCGGTCGGGCCGGACTCGGTGCGATCAACCATCCGCTCAGCCTAAGCCGTGATCGGGACGGCGCCGCCACCTCCGCCCGCACCGTGGGCAAGCCCACCCCGCGCGGGATCAGGCGGCAACAACACGGAAAGAGTGGCCTCCCTGGCGCGGGAGGCCACTCTTTCACCGAAGGTGCGCGCGGCTCGACGGCGCGCGGCGCGGCCGGGTCAGCGGGGGGCGTTCGGGTCGTCGCCCGGGTTGATCCGCTGAGTACGGTCGCTCTCGCCGTCGATCGGGCGCGGAATCGCCTGGGTGGGCTCGGCGGGCTGGCGCGGGATCGCCTGGGTCGGTTCGGCCGACGGCGGCTGCCCGAACGGCGGCGCCGAGTGCGGAGCCGGACCGGCCGGCGGGGCCGACTGCGGAACCGGGTTGGCCGGCGGCGCCGAGTGCGGCGCGGGGTTGAACGGCGGCGCCGACTGGGGCGCCGGGGCGAACGGCGGGGTCGGCTGGCCGTACTGGCCGGGCTGGCCGGCGTACGGGCCGGGGTAGCCAGGCTGACCCGGAGCCGGGTAACCGCCGGGCTGGCCGGGAGCGGGGTAGCCACCGGGCTGACCGGGAGCCGGATAGCCGCCCCCCGGCTGGCCGGCGCCGGGCCAGCCACCGGGCTGCTGCGGCCAGCCGGCCTGCGGCGAGCCGTAGACGCCCGGCTGGGGCTTGGGCTTCGGCACGTAGTAGAGCGCCCGCCAGACGGTGAAGACGACGTACGCGGCGACCGCGAAGATCGCCAGCCAGGCGACCCGGGTGAGCAGGCCGAGCAGGGCGTCGAGCACCTCGCCCTCGGCCAGCCGGCCGACCAGCCACATCAGGAAGGTCAGCGCACCGAAGAGCGCGCTGGCGGCGTACTCGGCCAACGCCACCTGGGTGATCAGTTTGGCCTTCGCCAGCACCGGCTGGACGTGGGTGGCGAGCAGCACGGCCAGCACCGGCAGCACCACCGCCTCGACGCCGATGAACGCGAAGAAGGTGCTGCCCGCCCGGTCGGTGAAGGTCCCGAAATCGGCGGGCGTCAGCAGTCTGATCAGGCCGACGAAGAGCAGAACGGCATTCGCGCCGAGCAGCACGAGCGCCGCCAGTTCGCGTAGCGGCTTGGTCAGCTGGCGGGCCTGCGTCGCGTCGGCGGACGCGGGCTCGGCGGGGCTGGTCACGAGCTCCCCCTCGGGGCGAAAGCGGACAGTTGCCGACGTGAGCCTAGTCTCCCCGACCACCGGCGGACCGCAGGCGTCTCGTGCGCGAGGATGGACGGCATGCGCATCGTGGTTCTCGCGGGCGGCATCGGCGGCGCCCGGTTCCTGGTCGGCGTGCGGGAGTACGCCCGCCAGGTGGGCGCCGAGGTGACCGCCGTGGTCAACGTCGGCGACGACCTGTGGCTGCACGGCCTGAAGATCTGCCCCGACCTGGACAGCGTGATGTACACCCTGGGTGGCGGCGCCGACCCGGAGCGGGGCTGGGGGCGGGTCGGCGAGAGCTGGACGGTCAAGTCCGAGCTGGCCGCCTACGGGGCGGAGCCGACCTGGTTCGGCCTGGGCGACAAGGACATCGCCACCCACCTGGTGCGCTCCACGATGCTCAACGCCGGCTATCCGCTCTCCGCGGTGACCGAGGCGCTGGCCACCCGCTGGCAGCCCGGCGTACGGCTGCTGCCGGCGACCGACGACCGGCTGGAGACCCACGCGATCGTGAGCGGGGCGAGCCCCGCGGCCGCGAGCACCGCCGGCACGGCCGACGTCGACGGCGGCCAGCGGGCGATCCACTTCCAGGAGTGGTGGGTGCGATACCGGGCTGACATCCCCACCCACCGGTTCGTCTTCGTCGGGGCCGAGACCGCCAAGCCGGCGCCCGGGGTGCTCGACGCCATCGCCTCGGCCGACATCGTCCTGATCGCGCCCAGCAACCCGGTGGTGAGCATCGCTCCGGTTCTGGCCGTGCCCGGGCTGCGCGAAGCGATCATCGACGGTCCGGCCCCCGTGGTGGGCGTCTCGCCGATCATCGGCGGCGCGCCGGTACGCGGCATGGCCGACCGCTGTCTGGCGGTGCTCGGCGTGGAGTGCAGCGCGGCCGGGTTGGGCGGCCTCTACGGCGGCCGGTCGGCCGGCGGCCTGCTCGACGGCTGGCTGGTCGCCGAGGAGGATGCCGGCACGCTGGTGCCGGAGGTGACCGTCCGCGCGGTACCGCTGCGGATGACCGACGAGGCGGCGACGGCGGCGATGGTCCGCGCCGCGGTGGAGCTGCGGTGAAGCTGGAGATCCTGCCGGTGCTGGGCATCGGCGAAGTGTCCGAGGGCGACGACGTGGCGGCGCTGATCGCCGCCGCGGCACCCTGGCTGCGCGACGGCGACGTGCTGGTGGTGACCAGCAAGATCGTCTCCAAGGCGGAGGGGCGGCTGGTCGACGTCCCGGCGGACGGGCCGGAGCGGGACACCGCCCGCGACGAGGTGCTGGCCGCCGAGACGGCTCGGCTGGTCGCCGCCCGGGGCGCGACCAGGATCGTGCAGACCCACCACGGCTTCGTGATGGCCTCGGCGGGGATCGACGCCTCGAACGTCGACAGGACCCGGCTGGTGCTGCTGCCGAAGGACCCGGACGCCTCGGCGCGATCGCTGCGCGCCACCCTGCGCGAGCGCTACGACCTGGACGTCGCCGTGATCATCAGCGACACCATGGGGCGGCCGTGGCGCAACGGGCTGACCGATGTGGCCCTCGGGGTGGCCGGGATGGACGCCATCCGGGACCACCGCGGCGAGGTCGACGCCTACGGCAACGAGCTCCAGCTGACCCAGATGGCGGTGGTCGACGAGTTGGCCGGCGCCGGCGAGCTGATCAAGGGCAAGATCGACCAGGTGCCCGTCGCGGTGGTCCGTGGCTACCTGGCCGCCACCCGCTCCGACCCGGACGAGGTCGGCGCGACCGCGCTGGTCCGGGACGCCGCGCAGGATCTCTTCTCGCTCGGCACCGCCGAGGCGAAGGCGGCCGGACTGGCCGCCGCCGTCACCCTGCCGGACGGTCCTGGCCCGGCGCCGGCCGACCCGGCCGCGGTCGGCCGCGCCCTCGCCGCGGTGACCGACGTGGTCGCGCCCGGCACGGTCTTCACCCTGGTCGCCGAGGACGACGAGCTGCGGGCCGGCCTGATTGACGCGGTGCCCGGCTGGCCGGAGCAGGCCACCACCCTGATCCTCGGCTCACCGCCGACCCCGGTGGACCCGACCGACCTGGTCCGGTTCGGCGCCGACCTGCACCGGCTGCGGATCGCCCTGGCCGCCGAGGGAGTCCCGTCCCTGCTGCTGCCGCCGCCCGCGCACAGCACCGCCAGCGCCGCCCTGGCCCTCTGACCCTGGCCCTCTGAGCCCCGGATCAGCTCTCCAGGACGGCGCGGCCCAGCGGGGTCAACGTGTGCAGCACGGTGTTTCGGTCCCGCTGACTGACCAGCAGCCCGGCGTTGCGCAGCACGGTGGCGTGCTGGCTGGCCGCTGCGGCCGAGATGTTCAACCGGCGGGCCATCTCGCCCGTGGTGCAGCCGTCGTCGCTGACCTCCAGCACCGCAGCCCGGGTCCGACCGAGCAGCGCGGCCAGCGCCTCCCGGCCCGGGTTCGGCCCGGACCCCCCGCCGCCCTCCCCCGACGCGGGAGCCAGCCCGCCGAGGCGGTCCACCGGATAGACCAGGACCGGCGGAAGCGCCGGGTTGAGCAGCGCGACGGGGGTACGCGCGCAGAAGAACGACGGCACGAGCAGCAGCCCTCGCCCGTCCAGGTGCAGCTCACGGCTGTCCGGGTAGTCGCGGACCTCCAGCACGCCGGAGTCCCACCGCATCGCCGGCCGCAAGCTGGTCAGCAACCCCTCCACCCCGCCGTCGAGCAGGGCCCGGGCCCGGCGGCTGCGGTCCGCCTCCACGGCTGCCTGGATCCGCGCCCAGTAGGGGCTGATCGCCAGCGACCGGTACTGCTCCATCGAGTCGGTCAGCTGCCGCAGCACCTCCGGCTCGCCCCGGGCCAGCGCCGACGCCGACGAGGGCAGCAGGTTCTCGGCGGCCAGCACGGTCAGGTCGTGGTGCAGCAGCGGCACGGGCGTGCTGCGGACCGCGTCCAGCCCCGCCTCGAAGCCGCTGACGCTGGCGTACGGGGTGAGGAAGTCGGGGAAGTAGCCGCGCGGCGGGTTGAGCGCGAAGAGCAGCCGGAGATGGTCGGAGGCGATGTCCTGGCGCAGGCCACGGGCCACCGCCCGGCGCCAGGTGGCCATCAACGGATCCCGGCTCCGGCCTTGCAGCAGGTGCAGGCTGAGGACCATCTCCCAGACCGGGTCGGCTCCGGGCGCGACCCGGGTCCGGAGGATGTCCTCACCGGAAAAGTAGATCTTCAGCATGACCCGCTCCCGTTCGCCCGGTGGGGGTTACCGGACGACCGTTTGCACTCTACCGGCCGGCACTTATCTCCATCTTTAAGCCACGGCTGAAAAACCTCGACGCCCTCGGGGCCGGTTGGGCATGCTTCCACTGCCCACCAGCGGTGTCGGCGCGTCAAACGCGCTCGGCACCCGGGCACCGGGACCGGGGAGGACCGGCGACCGGGCGGCACCACGAGGGTCTGCGGCCCATGCACCGCAGGGGTGCCGCCCGGCTGTCCCGCCCGGCGCACGCGACGCGGCCCGACCGCCGCACCGCCAGCCCGCCCGGCGACCGCCATCGAGCGCGCCGCCGGCCGACGACCCGCTGCGGCCCCGCGTACCGACGCATCAACCCACCCAGAGCGCCACCCGGTGATCCTCGTCGGTGACGTAGAAGCATCGGCCGTCCAGCTCCGCCAGCCCTTCGACGTGGTGGAACGGCGCCAGGTCGGCGACCAGCTCCCCGGCGAGCAGGTGGGTGTCCCCGGCCGGCACGTCGGCCGGATCGCCGACGAGGGCCGGCGACGGACCGGCGGGCAGCCGGAACCGGATGTGCCGGGCGGTCACCTCACCGCCGCCGGGATGGTCGTCGAGCAGCACCGAGCCCTTGCCGAGCGCGTCGATGGACCCGATCACGGCCGCGTACCCGCCGTCCGGGCCGGCGGTGATCGCCCGGAAGCCGGTCAACGCGCCGGGTGGGGTCACCCCGCTGAGCGCGTACGCCCGCACCGCCAGCGGCCAGGCCGGCTCGGCGTCGAACATGGCCGGTACGCCGGCCAGCTCGACCAGGATCGGCTCGCCGTCCACGGTGACCGGAAAGCGCAGCCCGAGCAGCACCGTCCCGGTCGCGGTGAAGGCCGCCGCCTCCACGTTCAACGGGAGATCGTCCGGGGCGAGCCGGCTGACCCAGCTCTTCGCCCTCGCCGTGCCCCGGGCCAGGGTCTCCACGATGAACCGGGCCCGCACCCGCTCCCCCGGCGGCAGCGGGGTCAACGCCGCGCCGGCGAGCGCGTCGTTGATCGCCCGGTGCACCCGGAACCGGTTCCGCACCACCTGCACCGGCAGCGGACCGGTCGCCGCGTCGTCCTCACGGAACCGCGCGACGAAGGCCCGCCGGGGCCGCAGCGGACCGGCCTTGGAACCGAAGTGCGAACCGAAGACGTAGACCCAGCCGTCGTGGTGGGCGAGCGCCTCGCCGTCCTCGGTACGGCCGTTCTCCATCCCGGCGTCGGCGGCCACGTGGTGGGCGACCCACGCCCCGTCGTCCCGCTCCAACAACAGGGCCAGGCAGCGCTCCACCGGCCCCTCGTCCAGCACCGTCCAGAAGCCGCGCCGGGCACCGTGTGCGCGCAGCAGCGCCGCGGACCGGACCGGTAGCAGATCGCTGGCCTCGTTGCCGCCGACGACGAACTCGAGGAGTCGCAGGGTCACCCGGCAAGGGTAGGCGGCACCGGCTCGTACAGTGTCGGCATGCCCGAAGCCCCGCCCACCACCGCTCCGGCCACCACATACGCCGCGCTGCACGCGGACGCGACCACGCTGCTGGCCGGCTGGACACCGACCAGCCCGGCCGCCGCCGTGGCCCGGGACCGGACGCTCGCGCTGCTCACCGCCGGGCCGGTGGCGATGAGCCGGGAGCACCGCCCGGGGCACGTCACCGCCAGCGTGCTCGTGCTCGACGCCACCGGCACCCAAGTGCTGCTCTGCCTGCACGGCAAGCTGCACCGCTGGGTGCAGCTCGGCGGGCACTGCGAGCCGGGCGACCGGACGCTGGCCGGCGCCGCGCTGCGCGAGGCGACCGAGGAGTCCGGGATCGCCGGCCTGCGGATCGACCCGGTACCGATCGACGTGGACATCCACCCGGTCGGCTGCCAGGGCGGTTCGCTGCACCACGACGTCCGGTTCGCCGTCGTCGCCCCGGCCGGCGCGGTGGAGCGGGTCAGCGACGAGTCCGCTGCGCTCGGCTGGTTCCCGCCGGACCGGCTGCCCGAGCCGCTGGCCGACGGGACCGTCCAGCTCGTCGCGCCGGCCCGCGCGGCGCTCAGACGTAGCCCTCTTCGCCCCGCTCCTTGAGCTCATCGACGACGGCCTTGACGTCCTGGGCCCGGTCGCGCGGGCAGACCAGCACCGCGTCCGGAGTGTCCACCACGATCAGGTCGTGCACCCCGATGGCGGCGACCAGCCGCCCCGAGTGCGGCACCACCACCAGGCCGGTGCTGTCGCGCAGCAGCACGCCCGGTTTCGCGCCGCCGAGCACCACGTTGCCCGCCGGGTCGGCCGGCAGCACGTCGCCGAGGGTGTGGAAGTCACCGACGTCGTTCCAGCCGAAGTCGCCGGGCACCGTCGCCACCCGCCCGGCGGTCGCCGCGCCCTCCATGACCGCGTAGTCGACGGAGATCTTCGGCAACGTCGGCCAGACGGCGCCCAGCACGTCGTCCTGCTCCGGGGTGCCCCAGGCCGCCGCGATCGCGGTGACGCCGGAGTGCAGGGCCGGTTGCTGCCGGGCCAGCTCGGCGAGGAAGACGTCCACCCGCCAGACGAACATGCTGGCGTTCCAGAGGTGCCGGCCGGAGCGCACGTACGCCTCGGCCACATCGGCGGCAGGCTTCTCCTTGAACTCGGCGACCATGCGCAACCCGCCGTCGCCGAGCAGCTTGCCGCACTCCAGGTAGCCGTAGCCGGTCTCCGGACGGGTCGGGGTGATCCCGACCGTCATCAGCAACCCCTTCTCGGCGCCGCGCATCGCCTCCCGGACCACCTCCGCCCACCGCTGCGGGTCGCCGATCAGGTGGTCGGCCGCGAACGAGCCCATCACCGCGTCCGGGTCACGCAGCGCGATCACCGCGGCGGCCAGCGCGATCGCCGCGCAGGAATCCCGGGGCGACGGCTCGACCAGGATGTTCTCCTCCGGCAGGCCGGTCAGCTGCCGCGCCACCGCCGTCACGTGCGCGGCGCCGGTGACCACCAGCGTCCGCTCCGCTGTGGTCAGCGACGCCAACCGCTCGACGGTCGCCTGAAGCAGCGAGGCGGACGACCCGGTGAGCGGGTGCAGGAATTTGGGGTGCCCGGCTCGGGACAGCGGCCACAACCTTGTGCCGCTGCCACCCGCCGGGATGACGGCGTAGAGCATCAGCACATCATGCCCGACGGTCGCTCGCACGGGCGGCTGGTTGCCCGGGCCGCGCGCGGCATCAGGACCGGGCCCGACTCCACGCCGCGATGTGCACCTCGGCGCTGGACTCCCAGGTGAACTCCTTGGCCCGGTCGAAGCCGGCCTTGGCGAGCGTCAACCGGCGCTGCTCGTCGTCGAGCAGGGCGGTCAGGTCGGTGGCGATCTGATCCGGGCTCTCGCTGGTGTAGGCGACCGCGTCACCGCCCACTTCGGGCAGCGAGAGCCGGGGCGTGGTGAGCACCGGCGCGGCGCACGCCATCGCCTCCAGGATCGGCAGGCCGAAACCCTCCCCGTAGGACGGGTAGGCGGCGACCAGCGCCCCACCGAGGAAACCGGGCAGGTCCGCGTAGCGCAGGTAGCCCGGGCGCAGCAGCCGCAGGTGCGACGGCACCTCGGCGACCGCGCGGTCGATGTCGTCGTCGTGCCCCTGACCGCCGGCCACCACCAGCGCCGGCGGGTCCGGCCGGTCGCCGACGGCGCGGGCCCAGCCGCGGATCAGGTTGGGTACGTTCTTGCGCGGCTCCTTGGCGCCGAGGAATGCGATGTAGCTGCTGCTGCCGAGGCCGAGCCGAGCCCGCACCCGGGCCTTCTCCTCCTCGCTCGGGGCGTGGAAGGCGGCGTGGTCGACCCCGTGGTAGGCGACGTCGATCCGGGTCGGATCGGCGTCCAGCAGCCGGATCAGCTCGTCGCGGGTGGCCTTGCTGGGCACGATCACCCGGTCGGCGCGGCGCAGCGACGTCTTGATCGCGCTGCGGAAGAAGGTGCGCCGGGACTTGTCGTAGTGCTCCGGCTCGGTGAAGAAGGTCGCGTCGTGCACCGTCACCGTGACCGGACATCCCGCCCGCAGCGGGCAGGTGTAGAACGGCGAGTGCAGCACCTGCGCGCCGACCTGCTGGGCGAGCATCGGCAGCCCGGTCTGCTCCCAGGCGAGCCGGGCCGGACGGTGCGCCACGGCCGCGGGGGCGGGGATGATCTCCGCGCCGGGCAGCATCCGGGTGTAGCGCTCCAGGTCGGTGCGGAGGCTGACCACGGCCAGGTCCACCCCCGACCCGCACACCTTGCCGAGGGCGCCGAGCAGGCCGTCAACGTATCTACCGACGCCGCCGCGGTCGGCGGGGACGCTCGTGGCGTCGATGAGCACGCGGGGCGGGCGACCGGCGGTCACGGGGCGACTCCTTGATGCTGGTGGATCTGTGGGGAACAACACTCCGGGGGATAAGCCTACGCCGGAGCCCGCCCCGGACGCTGACTGCGACCCGACGGTACGCCGACTTGTCATCGTCATCGAGTACGGCCCGCGAGCGCGTATCGTTCGCGCCGATGGCCGAGAACATTGCCCGGGCGCTCGCCGACGCGGTGGCGCCCGACCCCACGCGACCGTTGCTCACCTGGTACGACGACGCCACCGGCGAACGCACCGAACTTTCCGGCGCCACGCTGGCGAACTGGGTGGCCAAGACGGCCAACCTGCTCGTCGACGAGGTCGCCCTCGGGCCCGACGACACCGCCGGGGTGCTCCTGCCGCCGCACTGGCAGACCGCCGCGGTGCTGCTGGGCTGCTGGTCCGCCGGGCTCACGGTGGCCGAGGCGCCGGGCCCCGTCGACGTGCTCTTCGCCGCCGCCGACCGGGTGACCGAGGCGCAGGCCTGGCCGGCGGGCGAGCGGTACGCGTTCGCGCTGGCCCCGTTCGCCCTGCCGCTGCGCGAGGTGCCGTCCGGCTTCGCCGACTTCGTGGTGCAGGTACGCGGCCACGGCGACCACTTCACCCCGTACGCGGCCGGTTCGGGCGACGCCGACCTGCTGGCCCGGGCGGCCGCCCGGGCGACGGAGTTCCGCCTCACCGCCGGGGACCGGGTCCTGGTCGACGCGGCCCGCCACCCCGACCCGGTGGACTGGCTGCTCGCCCCGCTCAGCGTCGGCGCCAGCCTCGTCCTCTGCGGCAACCTCGACCCGTCCCGCCTCCCCACCCGCGAGACCACGGAAAAAGTCACCCGCACCCTGACCTAACCCACCCCCACCCCCACCCACCCCGCCCCGGACCCCACCCCCCGCCCCCGCCCCGCCCCCTTGCCCCGTCGATCATGGAGTTGTGGTGGGCGGTTCGCGCCGCTTCGTACCTTGTGTGAGGCACCACAACTGCATGATCGACGGCGGCAGCGCGGGCCGGCGCGGCGCGGGCGCGGCGCTGCGTGGGTCGGTCAGGAGGTGGGGGTGACGTGGTCGTGGGGGGCGCGGCGCTGGGCCAGTTGGGCGAAGGCGGTCAGCGACTCGGGGTTGGCCAGGGCGCCCTTGGCGGCGGCGCGGTCGACCGGGGTGCCGGTGAGGATCTTCTTGACCGGTACCTCGAGCTTCTTCGCCGACAGGGTGCGCGGCACCGCGCGGACCTGGTGGATCTCGTCGGGCACGTGCCGGGGCGAGAGCGCGGTCCGCAGCTCACGGCAGATCCTGCCGCGGAGCGCGTCGTCCAGCTCCAGCCCCTCGGCGAGCACCACGAAGAGCAGCAGCTCGCCGGCGCCGCCCTCGTCGTCCTCCAGGTGCACGACGACCGAGTCGACGACCTCGTCCATCCCCTCCACCACGGAGTAGAACTCGGCGGTGCCCAGCCGTACGCCGCCCCGGTTGAGGGTCGCGTCGGAGCGTCCGGTGATCACGCAGCCGCCGCGCTCGTTGATCGTGATCCAGTCGCCGTGCCGCCAGACTCCCGGATAGACGTCGAAGTACGCCTCCCGGTAGCGCGCGCCGTCCGGGTCGTTCCAGAAGCCCACCGGCATGCTCGGCATCGGCTCGGTGATCACCAGCTCGCCCAGCTCACCGATGACCGGGGTGCCGTCGGCGGAGCGGGCCTCGACCTTGGCGCCGAGCGCCCGACAGGTGATCTGACCGGCGTGCACCGGCAGCAGCGGAACCCCACCGACGAAGCCGGTGCAGACGTCCGTGCCGCCGGAGAGGGACTGGAGCTGGAGCTGGTCATCGACCGTCTCGTACACCCAGGTGAAGCCCTCGACGGGCAGCGGCGCGCCGGTCGAGCCGAGGCCGCGCAGCGCGCCGAGGTCGGCGATCTCCGCGGGCACCAGCCCGGCCTTACGGCAGGCCAGCAGGTACGGCGCGGACGTGCCGAAGTAGGTGGTGCCGCTCTCCTCGGCCAGTCGCCAGAGCGCGCCCAGGTCCGGGTGGCCCGGGTTGCCGTCGAAGAGCACGATCGCCGCGCCCACCGCCGGCCCGGAGACCAGGAAGTTCCACATCATCCAGCCGGTGGTGGTGAACCAGAAGAACCGGTCGGTCGGGCCCAGGTCGTGGTGCAGCGCGAGCATCTTCAGGTGCTCCAGCAGGATGCCCCCGTGCCCGTGCACGATCGGTTTGGGCAGCCCGGTGGTGCCCGAGGAGTAGAGCACGTAGAGCGGATGGTCGAAGGCGACCGGGGTGAAGGTGAGCGGCTCGTCGGTCGCCGCGGCCAACTCGGCCCAGGAGATCGCTCCCGTCGGCTCGGCGGCGGGGTCGAGGTAGCCGATGCCGACGGTGTGCTGCAGCGACGGCAGGGCGGCCTGGATGGCGGCCACCTCGGCCCGCCGGTCGACCGCCTTCTCGCCGTACCGGTAGCCGTCGACGGCGACCAGCACCTTCGGCTCGATCTGCTGCCAGCGGTCGGTGACGCTGCGGGTGCCGAACTCGGGCGCGCAGGAGGAGAAGATCGCGCCGAGGCTGCTGGTGGCGAGCAGCAGCACGTAGGTCTCCGGGATGTTCGGCGCGTACGCCGCCACCCGGTCGCCGGCGGTGACGCCCAGCCGGCGCAGGCCGGCGGCCACCCGGCGGACCTGCTCGCGCAGCTCGGCCGCGGTGAGGGTGACCGGCGGGCGGGTCTGCCCGTACGCGATCACCACCGGCTCGTCGTCGTCCCGGCCCGGCATCCGCAACACGTTCTCGGCGTAGTTGAGCGTGGCGCCGGGGAACCAGCGCGCCCCCGGCATGCCCCGGTCGACCAGCGTCGCGGTCGGCGGGGTGTGCGCGACCACCTCGAAGTGCTCCCAGATCGAGCTCCAGAACGCCTCGAGGTCGGTGACCGACCAGCGCCACAGCGCGTCGTAGTCGGCGAAGTCCAGGCCGCGGTGTTCCCGCAGCCAGCGCAGGTAGTTCCCGATCCGGGACCGCTCGCGTACGTCCGCCGGCGGCGTCCACAGCACGTCACCCACTGCTCCACCCTCCCCTGGCCCTGACACGACACTGTGAATGGGCCGTGGCGCCATCTTGCCCTACCTCAGAGCGCCATTCTGCGCACCGGGTGCCGCCGCCGACGCGTGCCCGGCCCACACCCCCACCAGCCACCCTGTGTGG
Organism: Micromonospora sp. NPDC051006; assembly: GCF_044456245.1. NCBI lineage: Bacteria > Bacillati > Actinomycetota > Actinomycetes > Micromonosporales > Micromonosporaceae > Micromonospora > Micromonospora sp. NPDC051006. The sequence continues at coordinate 63,154 of NZ_JBITFP010000003.1, read as the reverse complement.
GCGCCGGTTCCTCAGCCGGCCCGGTGGGCCTGGATCGCCCGGCGGCGGGCAAGCCGGTGCGCCCGGCGGATCTCCGCCTCCCGAAAGCGGCGCTCGTCCTCCGGGGTCTCCGGCAGCACCGGCCGGACCGCCCGTGGCGCGCCGCTCACGTCCACCCCGACGAAGACCAGGTACGCGGTGGCCACCCGCACCGGTTCGTCCTCGGCCGAGTCCCACCGCTCGGCGACCACTCGGACGCCGACCTCCATCGAGGTCTGGCCGCTCCAGTTCACCTGGGCGTGCGCGTGCACCAGATCGCCGACCCGGACCGGCTCGGAGAAGACGATCTCGTCGATCGCGGCGGTCACCGCGGTGCCGCCGCTGTGCCGGGCGGCGGCGGCTCCGGCCACGTCGTCGACGAACTTCATCAGCACGCCGCCGTGCACGGTTCCGTAGAGGTTGACGTCCACGGCCGTCATGATCCGGCTCAACGTGACCCGGGAGTAGGACGTCGGCTTGCCCGACGGTGCGGTGGAGGGGTGCTCGGTCATGTCGGAAACGGTACGGTGCGCGAATGCGTCATCTCTGGAGCTTCCTCGCCGGGTTGGTGGTGGCACCCGTCACGTGGGTGCTGGTCACGCTCGGACAGGACGGGTCGAGCCGAACCGTCGACCGTTGGGTGGAGATCGGAACGTTCAACACCGCCAACCTGATCGAGCCGGCCGTCTACCTCGGTGTCGGCGGTGTCCTGCTGGGCCTGCTCGGCACGCTGCGAATCTCGCCGGCCGGCACGCTGGCGGCCGGGTTGCTGCTGGTCACCCCGTACATCGGGATGTTCGTCGCGCCGTTTCAGGTGCGCGATCAGATCCCGGACGGCTGGAAGGTGTTCGGCGATCCGCTCCCGCTGCAGCTGCCGGTGGAGAACGGCACGCTCTTCCTGATCGGCCTACTGCTGCTCATGGCCACATTCAGCGTGCAGCGCTGGCGTCGCTGGCCGCACCCGGCGGTCGAGGCGGCCCCCGTTCCGGCGGCCTCCGACACGCCGACGCGGGACTTCACGCTCACCGACTGGCCGCCGGCCGACTCGACGGACCGGGACACCGCCCCGCTCACCCTGGGATACCCGGATTCGTCGACGCCGACCGAGCCGCTGCCCCGGCGCACCGGCGGCGAGTCGCCCTGGTCTGCGCCGCCCCGCTCCACCAACCGGCCCGAGGACAGCACCGGCATCCGCTGAGACCGTGGGCGGGCCGGCGCATCGCCGGCCCGCCCCCGACCAGCCGCTCAGCCGAGCAGCTGGCGGGCCATCACGATTCGCTGCACCTGGTTGGTGCCCTCGTAGATCTGAGTGATCTTGGCGTCGCGCATCATCCGCTCGACCGGGTAGTCCCGGGTGTAGCCGTAGCCGCCGAGCAGCTGCACCGCGTCGGTGGTGATCTCCATGGCCGCGTCGGAGGCGAAGCACTTGGCCGCCGCGCCGAAGTAGGTCAGGTCGGCGTCGCCGCGCTCGGACTTCCCGGCCGCCGCGTACGTCAACTGCCGGGCCGCCTCCAGCTTCATGCCCATGTCGGCGAGCATGAACTGCACGCCCTGGAACTCGGCGACCGCCTTGCCGAACTGCTTGCGCTCGCGCACGTAGCCCTTGGCGTAGTCGAGCGCGCCCTGGGCGATGCCGACCGCCTGGGCGGCGATGGTGACCCGGGTGTGGTCGAGGGTGCGCATGGCGGTGCCGAAGCCGGTCCCCTCGGCGCCGATCATCCGGTCCGCCGGGATCCGGACGTTGTCCAGGTAGACCTCGCGGGTCGGTGAGCCCTTGATGCCGAGCTTCTTCTCCGGCGCGCCGAAGCTCACCCCCGGGTCCGACTTCTCGACCACGAACGCGGAGATCCCCCGGGACCGGGCGGACGGGTCGGTGACAGCGAAGACGGTGTAGAACTCGGACACCCCGGCGTTGGTGATCCACCGCTTCACACCGTTGAGGATCCAGTGATCCCCGTCACGCACCGCGCGGGTGGTCATCGACGCGGCGTCGCTGCCGGCCTCCGGCTCGGAGAGGCAGTACGAGAACATCGCGTCGCCCGCGGCGACCGGCGTGAGGTAGCGGCGCTTGAGGTCCTCGGAGCCGGCCAGCAGCAGCGGCATGGTGCCGAGCTTGTTGACCGCCGGGATCAGCGAGGACGAGGCGCAGGCCCGCGCGACCTCCTCGATCACGATGGCGGTGGCGAGGGCGTCCGCGCCGGCGCCGCCGTATTCGACCGGAATGTGCGGGGCGTGGAAGTCCGCCGCACGCAGCGCCTCGTAGGACGCCTTCGGGAACTCGCCGGTCTCGTCGGCCTCGGCGGCGTTCGGGGCCACCTTCGCCGTACACACCTCGCGGACCGCTTCCCGGATCGCCTCGTGCTCCTCGGGCAACCGGTAGACGTCGAACGACTCCTCTGCGGCCATGCCGGCCCCTCCCCTTCACCGCTATCATGCGCAGTCTGTGCAGTCCGCTGACCGCTGACCGCGCAGACTGAAGGATAGCGACCAAGGTTCAGGTACAAGTTACCGCGGCGTACGCTCGTGCTTGATGAGCGCCGACGTCGCCCGGCGAGCATAGGAAAGACCAGCATCACCCCTCCGGTGCCCGGTTCGGCGCCACAGCAGAGCGCGACGCGACGGTGCGCCGCCCAGTGCGAGCGGAGAAGACAGGCGTGACGATCCCGTACCCCAACAGCCAGCCGGTGCCCGCCATCGCGGCGGTCACGCCCCCCTCGGGCGCCGCTCGGCCGCGGGTGACCTTCCTGGGCACCGGCTACCTCGGTGCGACGTACGCCATCTGCTATGCGGAACTGGGCTACGACGTGCTCGGCTTCGACGTCGACGCCGACAAGATCGCGATGCTCAACGCCGGTCAGGTGCCGATTCACGAGCCCGGGCTGGACGAGCTGCTCAAGCGCAACATCGCCGCCGGGCGGCTGCGGTTCAGCACCGACATCGCCGAGACCGCCGAGTTCGGTGACGTGCACTTCATCTGCGTCGGTACCCCGCAGCGCGCCGACGGCATGGGCGCCGACCTGTCGTACGTCGAGGCGTCGGTGACCAGCCTGGCGCAGCACCTGACTCGCAAGGCGCTGATCGTCGGCAAGTCCACCGTGCCGGTCGGCACCGCCGAGTGGGTGGAGCAGCTGGTCGGCAAGCACACGCCGGCCGACCTCGGCGTCGAGGTGGCCTGGAGCCCCGAGTTCCTCCAGGAGGGCTTCGCGGTCGACGACGTGCTGCGGCCCAACCGGATCGTGGTCGGCGTGAAGAGCGAGTGGGCCAACGGCATGCTCTACGCCGCGCACAAGGGCGTCTTCGACCTGGCCGCCACCGAGGACCGCGAGGTGCCCCTGGTGGTCACCGACTTCGCCACCGCCGAGCTGGTCAAGGTCGCCGCGAACGCGTTCCTGGCCACCAAGATCTCCTTCATCAACGCGATGGCCGAGGTCTGCGAGGTCGCCGGCGGCGACGTCACCCAGCTCGCCCGGGCGATCGGCTACGACCCGCGGATCGGCAACCGGTTCCTCCAGGCCGGCCTCGGCTTCGGCGGCGCCTGCCTGCCCAAGGACATCCGCGCCTTCCAGGCCCGGGCCCAGGAGCTGGGCGCCGGCGAGGCGCTGCGGTTCCTGCACGAGGTCGACCTGATCAACCAGCGCCGTCGCACCCGGGTTCTCCAGCTCGCCGCCGAGCTGCTCGGGCGCCGCTCCGGCCCGGCCGGGCCGGACCTCTCCGGCACCCGGGTCGCCGTGCTCGGCGCCACCTTCAAGCCCAACACCGACGACGTACGCGACGCACCGGCGCTCTCGGTCGCCGCGCTGCTGCACAAGGCCGGCGCGGACGTGCACGTCTTCGACCCGCAGGGCACCGACAACGCCCGCCGCGCGATGCCCGAGCTGACCTACGAGACCAGCATGGCCGACGCGGCCACCGGGGCCGACCTGGTCTGCGTGCTCACCGAGTGGGCCGACTTCCGCAACGCCGACCCGGTCGCCCTCGGCGAGCTGGTGGCCGGCCGCAAGGTGGTCGACGGGCGCAACTGCCTCGACCCGGCACTGTGGACGCAGGCCGGCTGGGAGTACCGGGGCATGGGCCGCCCCTGACCCGTCCGTCACGACGGCCGGTCGCGGAACTTCTCCGCGGCCGGCCGTTTCCTGTGTGCCCCCGGACTCGTTTGTCCCGGACCCGCCGACAACTGTCGAAAATCGCGCCAGCTTTGGGCATGCTGCGACAGTGGGAGTCCACAGTGCGGGCGGAGGGGTGTCGTGGCGACCTTTCAGTGCTCCTCGTGCGGTCGGGAGATCAAGCCGGCCGTCCGCTGCCCGCACTGCGGCGCCGAACAGCCACAGTGGGTGGAACATCTGGCGGACATCGAGCGGTCCATCGCGGAGATGAAGGCGCGTGACGCCGCCATCGCCCGTGAACAGCGGCAGATCGCCGCCAAGATGCAGGCCGCGCTCTTCCAGCGCGACATCCTCTCGCACGCCGGCGAGGAGCGGGTGAAGCAGGCCACCCGACCGCGCCGGGTGCTGCGTAAACGGCCCGGTCGCCGCCCACCCACCGCCGCCACCGGCGCCCCGCCCCGGGTGCCCCGGCAGGGCACCCCGCCCGGCCCTGGCGAGCCGCCCCCGCCGCCGCCCACCTGGCTGGACGCCGACGACCCCGAGCACCCGCCGGAGGCGTCCTCCCGGGAGGTGCAGAACATCCCGCTCGGGCTGGGCGCGCTGCTGCTCGGCGTGGCCGCGGTGGTCTTCGCCGCGGTGGCCACCAGCTCGATGGACGCGCTGGCCCGGCTCGCCATCCTGGTCGTCGCGACGGTGCTGCTGCTGCTCGCCCCGCCGGTGCTGGCCCGGCGCGGGCTGACCTCCACCGCCGAGACGATCGCCGCGGTCGGCCTGTTGCTGGTGCCGCTCGCCGGGTACGCGCTCTGGGCGGTCGACCGGATCGGCAACGGCGGCGCTTCGGGCGCGGTCTTCACCGGCGTGATCTTCGCGGCCACCGCCGCGGTGTCGGTCGGCTACGCCGGCTGGACGGGGCTGCGCACTCCCCGGTTCGCCACCGTGCTCGCCGCGCAGCCGGTGGTGCCGCTGCTGGCGTACGACCGGATCACCGGGCCCGGCGGCTGGGCCCTGGCGCTGACCGTGGTCGCCCTGCTCGACCTCTGGCTGGTGCGCTCCGGGGTGGTGATCGAGCGGCCGGTCCGCCGAGACCTTTCCGAGCCGCCGGCCGCCCCCGGCGCCGCGCCCCGGCAACGGAGCGCTGACAGCCGGCCCGAGGGCGCGCCGGAGGAGGACGGCGAGGTGGTCGCGCCGGTGGAGCCGACCCCGGCCGACCAGCCCGCGCGTCCGGTTCCCGGGCTGCGCGAGCTGACCTGGCTGCTGCACGGGATCGCGGTCGCGGTCGCCCTGGCGTACGCGGTGACCGCCCTGCTCCGGGCGAGCACGGTGCCGACCGCCACCGGCGCGGGGCTGGTGCTGCTGCTCGCGGCCGCCGTCGCGCTGGCCGGCACGCTGGCGCTGCGCCGCCCGCCGCTGCCCGACGTCGGCGCCGGCATCCTGACCCTGGCCGTCATCGGCGCGCTGAGCCGCATCGCCTCGGTGGCGCTGCCCGGACGGGCGCTGCTGCTCATCGCCGCGGTCATCGCGGTCACCGGGCTCGCCGTCCGGGCCGTCCCGGAGGCCGCCCGGCGCGGGCCGCAGCTCGCGTCGGCGGTGGCGCTGACGGTGAGCGGGCTCGTGGTCGCCGGGGGCGCGCTGCGCGCGGGCGTCGCCCCGGTGCGGGCCGCGTTGCCCGCCTGGGCGGGTGACCTCGACCGCTACCCCGCCGAGCTGGCTGCCGCGGTGGGTCCGGCCGCCTGGCAGCTCGCCGCGAGCGCCTTCCTGCTCACCGTCGCGGCGGTGCTGGCCCTGCCGCCGGACATCCGCCGCGAGTTCGCGGTGGCCGGGGCGGCGTTGACCGCGCTGGCCGTACCGGCCTCGTTCAATCTCGGCTGGACGGTGGCGCCCTGGCCGATGGTGCTGGCCGCGGTCGGCATCGGGGTGGCCGGTCTCTCGGCCCGAACCACCCGGGCCGCCCTGGCGCACGCGATCGGCGCGGCCGGGGTGGGCCTGTTCGGCGCGGGCGCGGGGCTGGCCCGGCCGGCGCTCACCGCGGCCGTCCTGCTGGTGCTCTTCGCGGCGGGGGTCCTGGTGGCGGTGGCCCCCCGGGTCCGGATCGCCCCGGCGTCGGCCGACCTCGTCTCCGCCTGGGCCGCCGGTGGCGCCGCGTTCGCGCTGCCCGGGGCGGTGGCCGCGTTCGTCGCCGCGACGGTGCCCACCGACTCGACGCCCACCCCGGCGAGCCTGCGCGAGGTGACCATTCCGGTGCTGGCCGCCGCCTTCCTGGCGGTCTGCGTGACGCTCGGCTATGCCGCGATCGTGCAGGTCTCCCAGCGGCACATCCCGGCGCCGCTGGCGGTCGGCACCGGGCTCGGCGCGCTGGTGGTGACCGCCGCCGCCTTCGGCGCCCCCGGGGCGACCGTGGCCGACGCCTGGGTCGCCGCGCTGCTGCTGGTCGCCGCGGTGCTGCTCTTCCTGGCCCCGTCGATCGACGCCGGCCGCCGTTCCGACCTCACCCTGGACGGCTCGGATCTCGCCGCCGCCGCGGTGACCGCCGCGCTGATCGCCACGCTGCTGCGGATCGCCACCGTGCTCGCCCCGGGCGGGCAGCTGGCGGTCGCCGCCGGGCTGGTGCTGGTCGTGGCCGTGGCGGCCCGCGCCATGCCCGAGGAGTGGCGACGCGGGCCGATCCTCGGCCTCACCGTGGGTGGCCTGCTGATCGGCGTGCTCGCGGGCTGGACCGCGCTGCGTGGCGGGGTCGGTGTGCTGGCCACCCCCGGCCCGATCTGGGCCGGTGACCTCACCGGCTGGCCGGCCGCGCCCACCGGCGGCTCGACCTGGCAGGCGCCGGTCGCCCTGGCGCTGCTCGCGGTCGCCGCAGGGATCCTGCTGCCGCCTCCGTGGCGCTACGACGTCTCCGGCGCGGCCGTGGTGCTCGCCACCATCGGGGCACCGGCCGCGTTCGAGCTGCCCTGGTGGTCGCCGGTCCTGGTCGGCGGCATGGTCGCCACCGTCTTCGGGATGGCCGCGGTGGCCGCGATCGACCCGCGAGCCGCATTGTCCCGGGCCACGGTCGCCGGGGTGGTCGCCCTGCACGCGGCCGGCGCCGGCCTGGTCCGGCCGTGGACGACCGCGCTGGCGCTGGGCAGCATCGCGCTGATCGGCGTGGTGGTGGCCGCGCTCGCCCGCAACCTCGCCGAGCCGCTGGTGGAGGAGATCGAGACCGAGGGCATGCCGCCGCACCTGGTGCAGATCGGCGGGGCCGCGGCCGGGGCCGCGCTGCTCGCCCTCCCCGGTGCGGTCGCCGCGCTCGCCGCCGAGTTCGGCCACTCGGCGCAGGTGGTCCTGACCGGCGCGCTCGCCGCGTCCAGCCTCGGGTTGGCCGCGGTGGCCGCGGTCCGCCGGCAGGTGCCGCAGTATCTGCCGTGGGCCAGCGTGGCGGTTGCCGGCGGCGCCACGGTCAGTGCGCTGGCCGCCTTCCCCACCGGCCTCGACGTCGGCGTCTACGCGGCCGCCGCAGCCCTGCTCGGCGTGCTGGCCGAGCTGGTCCGCGGGGCGACCGTCCCGCCGGCCGGGTCGGCCCAGCCGGTGCGGCGCTGGTCGGTGCTGCTGAACGGGGCTCTGCGCCGGCTGCCGGACGACTCGGAGCGGCGCCGCTGGCGGGTCAGCCCGGCCGCCGGGGCGCTGGCCGCGGCGGCGCTGCCGACCGCCCTGGCGCTCGCCTCGATCGCGCAGGCCCTGGAGGTCGCGCTGGTCGAGCCGCATCGGACGCTGGCCCGGATCTGGCAGGGGCCACCTCCGGAGCTGCTCACCCCGCCGCCCGGCGCGGTCGACCCGACCCATGTGCTGACCGCGCTACTGCTGACCGTGACCGCGGCGCTGGCCGCCACCGGCTTCAGTGGCGGGCGGCGCTCCCGCGCGGTGCCCGTGGTGCTGCCCGGCGCGGCGGTCACCCTGCTGATCACCCCGATCGCGTTGGGCAGTGGCTGGCCGGCCAGCGTGCTCGCCGCGCTCTCGGTCTTCACCATCTCGATGCTGGGACTGGCGCTGACCCCGCCGCCCCCGCTGGTCGAACCGGCCCGGTCACTTCGGCTGGCCCGGGTGCTGGTCTTCGCCATCGGTCTGGCCGCCGGGGGCGCCGGACTTGCCGGCAGCCTGGCCACCCGGGAGTTGACCCTCTTCACCCTCGGCGGCGCGGTCGGCGTGGGCGCGGTGGCGGCGTTCTTCGGCACCACCCAGCGGGCCCGCATCCTGGGCTGGCTCTTCGCCTCGCTGATGGCGCAGCTCTTCGTGCTCACCGCCGGCCTGGTCGCCGGGCTGGCGGCGGTCTGGTCCGCCTTCGGGGTGCTCGCGGTCGGCGCGGCCTTGCAGGTCTTCGCCGCGACGCTGCCCCGACTCCGCCGTCCGGAGGCCCAGCGCGAGGCCGCGACCGTGGAGTGGAGCGGATACGCCGCCGCGCTGATCGCGCTGGCGCTCGCCTTCGACTCACCCCGGCACATCGCCGCCCTGCTGGCCGCCTGGGGCGCCGTGCTGGGCATCGCCGCGGCCCGGCCGGGCCGCCGCCCGGTGGAGCGGCGGATCCTCTTCTGGTCCGTGGTGATCTGCGAGATCACCGCCTGGTGGATCCTGATGCGGGTCGCCGACGTGGCGCTGCCCGAGGCGTACACCCTGCCGTTCGCCGCGCTGGCCCTGCTGGTCGGCGTGCTGGAGCTGCGTCACCGGCCGGACATGAGCAGCTGGGTGGCGTACGGGCCGGCGCTGGTGGCCGCCTTCCTGCCGACCCTGGCGATCGTGCTGGCCAGCGAGTCCAGCACGCTGCGGCAGGTGCTGCTGCTGCTCGGCGGGGTCGCCGTGCTCGTCTTCGGCTCGTCGAGCCGGCAGCAGGCGCCGGTAATCGTCGGGGCCACCGTCACCGCGATCACCGCCATCCACGCCCTGTTCGCCTTCGGGCCGTGGCTGGCGCTGATCCCGGTCGGCATCCTGCTGCTGATCCTCGGCGCGAGCAACGAGCGCCGCCGCCGCGCCCAGGAGCGCCTGCAGACCGCACTGCGCGGCATGCGATGAATCGGAGGGTCACGGCGGGCAGCGTCGGGCGGGGGCAGAGCATGCCGGGTTCCTGCATGGGGCGGCCGGGCAGAGCGTGCCGGTTCGTGCGTCGGCCACGACGCGTCGGCCCTGGGCCGGCAGCCAGGCGGTGACCTGCGGGCGGCTGCCTCAGGCGAGGGTGGCGCGCAGCTTGGCGTCCTTCTCGGCGACCATCTGCTCCAGACCCTCCTGGTAGGCGGCCATCCGGGCGCGCAGCTCGGTGTCGGCCGCCCCGAGGATCCGGACGGCGAGCAGGCCGGCGTTGCGGGCGTTGCCGATCGACACGGTGGCGACCGGGATCCCGGCCGGCATCTGCACGATGGAGAGCAGCGAGTCCATCCCGTCCAGGTGCTTGAGCGGCACCGGCACGCCGATCACCGGCAGCGGGGTGACCGAGGCGACCATGCCGGGCAGGTGGGCGGCGCCGCCGGCCCCCGCGATGATCACCTTGAGGCCGCGTTCGGCGGCGGCGCGGCCGTACTCGATCATCTTGACCGGAGTGCGGTGCGCGGAGACCACGCCGACCTCGTAGGGCACCCCGAACTCGTCGAGGACCTCGGCCGCGGCCTTCATGGTCGGCCAGTCCGAGTCGCTGCCCATGATCAACCCGACGACCGTCACGCTCGACTGCCTTTCGTTTTCGACTGCGGGGCTCACTCGTGCCCCTCGCGAAGCCAGCGGGCCGCCCGCGCGGCCCGCGCCCGTACGTCGTCCAGGTCGTCGCCGAGCACCGTGACGTGCCCGATCTTGCGGCCCGGGCGGACCTGCTTGCCGTAGAGGTGCACCTTCGCACCCGGCTCCGCGGCGAAGAGGTGGTGCAACCGCTCGTCGACGGAGATCCCGCCGGGCTCGCCACCCAGCACGTTCGCCATCACCACGACCGGCGCGGCGAGCGACGTGTCGCCCATTGGGTAGTCGAGCACCGCCCGCAGGTGCTGCTCGAACTGCGAGGTGCGCGCGCCCTCGATGGTCCAGTGCCCCGAGTTGTGCGGCCGCATCGCCAGCTCGTTGACCACGATCCGGCTGCCGTCCGGCCCCGCCACCTCGAACAGCTCGACCGCCAGCAGGCCCACCACGCCGAGCGAGGTCGCCAGGTCGATGGCGAGCTGCTGGGCGGCGAGCGCCAGCTCCTCCGGCAGATCCGGGGCCGGGGCGAGCACCTCGACGCAGATGCCGTCGGCCTGCACGGTCTCCACCACCGGGTAGGCGGCGACCTGCCCGAACGGTGAGCGGGCGACCTGCACGGCCAATTCCCGGCGCAGTGGCACCCGCTCCTCGACGATCAGCTCGGTGCCGCCAGCGAGCAGCGTGCCGGCCAGCTCGGCAGCGTGCGCCGCGTCGGTCACCATCCAGACGCCACGCCCGTCGTAGCCGCCACGGGCCGCCTTGAGCACCACCGGCCAGCCCACCTCGGTACCGAAAGTGACCAGGTCGTCCGGCGCGCCGACCGGCCGCCAGGCCGGCACCGGGGCGCCCAGCTCGGTCAGCCGCTCCCGCATGGCCCGCTTGTCCTGCGCGTACCGCAGCGCGTCGGCCGGCGGATAGAGCGTGACCCCCTCGGCGGCGAGCGTGCGGACGTGCTCGTTCGGCACGTGCTCGTGGTCGAAGGTGACCACGTCGCAGCCCTTGGCGAAGGTACGCAGCGCGGCGAGATCGGTGTGATCGCCGTACTGGACGTCGGCCGCGACCAGCGCGGCCCCGTCGTCGGGGGCCAGCGCGAGGACGCGCAGCGACTGGCCGAGGGCGATCGAGGCCTGGTGGGTCATCCGGGCCAGCTGGCCACCACCCACCATGCCGACAACTGGCAGACCGGTACGGGAATCCATAGCGGCGCCAGCCTATCGGGGCCCGGCGTCGCCGCCGCTACCGGCCGGCGAGCTGCCCGACCAGGTCAGCCACCTCGGTGACCGGCCGCTCGCAGACGAACCCCCGGCAGGCGTACGCGGTGGACCGCCCGTCGACCATCGGCCGGTCGGCGAGCAGCGGCACCCCGGGCTGGTCGGGCCGGCCCGCCACGATCACCGCCCCCGGCGGGGCGTGCCGGTGCGCGGCCGCGATCAGCGGGTCGCCCGCCGGCTGGTCGGTGACCACCGCGATCTCGTAGGGCCCGGAGAGCAGCGCCTCCCCGACGGCCGCCGAGTACCCGGTGAACCGGGCGTGCCGGCCGACGATCGGCGCCACGGTGGCCAGCGCGGCCTCCGCCGCCTCCCGGTAGCGGGTCTCGCCGGTCAACGCCGTGTACGCCACCAGCGCCGCGACGATCGCCGACCGGCCGGCGGGGGTGGCGTTGTCGGTCGGGTCGGCCGGCCGGGTGACCAGCCGCTCGGCGTCGTCGGCGGTGTCGTAGAACCCGCCGTCCGGGGCGGCGAACCTCTCCAGCGCGACATCGAGCAACCGGCCGGCCAGCTCCAGCCAGCGCCCCTCGCCGGTGAGCTGGTGCATCGCGCAGAACGCCTCGGCCACGCAGCCGTAGTCCTCCAGCACGCCGGCGGGCGCGCCGACCACGCCGGCCCGGGAGACCCGACGCAGCCGCCCGTCCACCAGGTGCACCTTGGCCAGGTGCTCGGCGGTGTCGCGCATCGCGCCGTCGGTGACGATGAGCACGCCGTCCATCAGGTTCGCGTCCTCGTCGTCCGGGCTCGCGTAGGCGGCGGCGACCTGCTGAAAGTCGGCGATCGCGGTGATCGCCAGCCCGTTCCAGGCGGCTACCACCTTGTCGTCGCGGGCCGGCTGGGGCCGGGTGTCCCGGGCGACCAGCAGCCGTCCCACCACCTGCTGCCAGCGCTGCCGCACCGCCGGGTCGGCGTCGTCGACGTCCCGGGCCAGCCGCAGCACGCTGCTGCCGTGCTCGAAGGTCCCCTCGGCGGTGACTGCGAACAGGTCGGCGGCCCATCGACCGTCCTCCTCGCCCAGCACCTCGACGAGCTGCTGCGGAGTCCAGACGTAGGTGAGGCCTTCGACGCCGGCGGTGTCCGCGTCCAGCGCGGAGGCGAAGCCCTCGCCGGCCTGATGCAGCTCGTCGGCGAGGAACCGGGCGGTGTCCCGGGCCACCCGTCGGGCGAGCGGGTCGCCGGTGAGCCGCCAGAGCTGGGTGTACGTCCGCAGCAGCAGCGCGTTGTCGTAGAGCATCTTCTCGAAGTGCGGCACGGTCCAGTGCCCGTCGACGGAGTAGCGGGCGAAGCCGCCAGCGAGCTGGTCGTAGATGCCGCCGCGGGCCATCGCCTCGCAGGTGTGCCGGACGATCTCCAGGCTCCGGGCCGATCCGGTGCGCTGGTGGTGCCGGAGCAGGAAGAGCAGGTTCATGTGCGGCGGGAACTTCGGCGCGCCGCCGAAGCCGCCGTTCGTCTCGTCGTACTCCTCGGCGAGCTGCGCGGCGGCGGCGTCGAGCAGCGTGGCCTCCAGCGGCGTGGACGGTCCGCCGACGGCCTGGGCCCCGCCGATCGCCTCGACCACGGCGGCGCCCTGCCGGAGCACGGCTTCGCGTTGGTCGCGCCAGGCGGTGGCCACCGACTGGAGCAGCTGGCGGAAGTTGTCGCGGGGGAAGTAGGTGCCGCAGAAGAACGGGGTGCCGTCCGGGGTGGCGAAGACCGTCATCGGCCAGCCGCCCTGGCCGGTCATCGCCTGGGTGGCGGTCATGTAGACCGCGTCGACGTCCGGCCGCTCCTCCCGGTCCACTTTGATCGACACGAAGTCACCGTTCATCAGCCCGGCCACCGACTCGTTCTCGAACGACTCGTGCGCCATCACGTGGCACCAGTGGCACGCGGCGTAGCCGACCGAGATGATCACGGGTACGTCCCGGCGCCGCGCCTCCGCGAAGGCCTCCTCGCACCACGGCCACCAGTCGACCGGGTTCTCCGCGTGCTGGAGCAGATAGGGGCTCGTGGCGTCGGCGAGTCGATTCACCCAACGACCCTATCCACCCGCCGCCGCCCCCGCCCGACTCCGGCCCAACACGCGTTGATCATGAAGTTGTTGCCCGGACTCGCCGACCCGGACGGCAATAACTTCATGATCAACCCCGGTCAGCGGGGGGTTAGGAGGCGCCGTCGGCGCGGAGGGGGAAGACGTTGGGGCGGGCCTCGTCCAGGAGGGTGCCGAGCACCGCGCTGATCTTGTCGGCCGGCATCGGCTTGAAGAAGTGGTAGCCCTGGGCCGCGGTGCAGCCCAGCTCGGCCAGTGCGGAGCGCTGCTCGGCGGTCTCCACCCCCTCGGCCACCACCCGCAGCCCCAACTCGTGCGCCAGCCCGACGGTGGTCCGCACGATCGCCGCCGCCTCCGGCGAGTCGACCATGCGGATCACGAACGAACGGTCCACCTTCAACTCGTCCACCGCGATCCGGGTCAGGAACGTCAACGACGAGAAGCCGGTGCCGAAGTCGTCCACCGCGAGCTGCACGCCCATCGAACGCAGCGTGGCCAGCACCTCGTCGATGACCTCCAACTCGCTCATCACCACCGTCTCGGTGATCTCCAGGACCAGCCGCTGCGGGGGCACCTGGTGCCGGCGCAGCGCCTCGGCGATCTCGGTGGGCAGCTTCGGGTCGAGCAGACTGCGCGCGGAGAGGTTGACCGAGATCGGCACCTCCAGCCCCTCACGCGCCCAGCCGGCGGCGACCGCCAGCGCCTTGTCCAGCACGTAGCGGGTGAAGGTGCCGAGCTGCTCGCTGTTCTCCACCGGCCGGATGAAGTCGACCGGGCTGAGCCAACCCCGGCGCGGGTGCCGCCAGCGGATCAGCGCCTCCACCCCGGTCGGCGCCCCGGTCGACAGGTCGACCGCCGGCTGCAGCGCCAGCACCAGCTGGTCCTCCACCTTCAGCGCCTCACGCAGCTCGGCCAGGAGCGCGAGCTGGTCGGTGCTGGCCGCGTCCCGGGTGCTGTCGTACGCGGCGACGTTGCCGCCGCCCTCCTTGGCCTGGTACATCGCGATGTCGGCCCGGCGCAGCAGCTCGGTCAGGTCGGCGGTGCCGGCGTCGGCGACCACCACGCCGACGGAGACCTCGACGGACATCCGCACCCCGGCGACCTCGGTCGGCGTGGCGAGCCGCTCGGCGATCTCACGGGCCTGACGCAGCGCGTACGCCATCGGGGCCGTCCGGTCGGCGACCACCGGGACCGAGGTCAGCAGCAGCGCGAACTCGTCGCCGCCGAGGCGGCCGAGCAGGTCACCGGTGCGGGCCAGCGCGCCCAGCCGGTTGGCGGTCAGCCGCAGCAGCTGGTCACCGGCGGCGTGCCCGAGGGTGTCGTTGACCTCCTTGAACTGGTCGATGTCGAGCAGCAGCAGGGCCACCGGATGGTCGTGCGCGAGCTGCCGCAGCGCCTGGTCGCCCTTGCCGAGCATCGCCGCCCGGTTGACCAGCCCGGTGAGCGGATCGTGCACCGCCTCGTAGGACGAGCGGGCGGTGACCAGCCGCAGCTCGCGATGGGTCGCGGCGTCGTGCAGCGCGGCGGCGAGCGCGTCACCGTACGCGGCCACCGCGTCCCGTTCCCGGCCGCTGGGTGGCGCGGTGCGGGGGAAGCGGACCCGCAGCCGGCCGACCGGCACGGCGCCGACGGCGAGCGGACGCACCAGCTCGTGTTCGTCCGGCTCCTCGGACCCGGGCTGGCCGATCTCCCGGTCGACCAGGCCACCGGCGGCGTCGCCACGGTAACGCCGCCAACGGCCGTCACCGCGGGCCACGTCCACGTCGACCAGCTCGGCGTCGAAGAGGGCCAGCGCACCGGTGACCGCCGCGCTGGCCACACCCCGCTCGTCGAGCTGGTTGAGCGCGGCGGTGGCGTCGGCGAACGCCCGCCAGGTGCGGCGCTCCTGATCGGCGCGGAGGCGGTGCCGGTAGGTCTGCTGGAGCAGCCAGAGCGGTGGAGGGAGCAGCAGCAGCCAACGCGGGTCGACCTCGAGCAGCGCCACCACGACCAGGCCGACCGCGACGTTGCCGACGAACATCAGCAGCTTGCCGCGCACGGCGGCGAGCAACGCCGGCCCGATCGGCACGCCGTGCCGCAGGCCGAGGGTGACCCCGCCCAGCCAGGCCGTGACGAGCAGGTAGGTCACCGACCCGGCGACCATGGCGGCGGCCAGCGTCGGGGTGGGCGCGGCGAGCAGCGGACGCCCCAGCGCGGTGGTGACCGACACGGCGACCGCGGACGCGGCGGCCAGTGACGCCGCGATCCGGACGATCTCCAGCGCCGGCCGCCGCTCCCCGAGCGCCGAGAGCGCCGACCAGGCGAGCCCGGCGCCGAGCAGCGTGGCGGACGGGAGCCAACCGGGCGGCACCAGATAGAGGCAGATGATCAGGGCGGCCTCGCCCCAGGTGATGCTCACCATGCCGCCTGCGGCGCGGAACCGCAGCCGGAACAGCTGGGCCACGGCGAGCACGGCCACGGCCATGCCGTAGCGCGCCAGGGCGGGGATCGGGTCGTCGGCGGGTAGGCGGTGCGGCAGGCTCAGCCCGACCGCGGCGGCCACGAGGGCGGTCAGGGTGACCGCGGCCGTGAGCACCAGCACCCGTGGTGGAGTCTCACGCAATCCGAGCCGGTCGACCTGCTCGCCGGCCCTGCCGGAGGTCACCGACCCGCCCCGTGGACCGGCCGATCGAGCGTACGGCGGGCGGCCGTTGCTGTGACAGTCATCGGCACCCCCTTCCGCGCACGGCTCGGGGACTTTTGGTCCCCCCGGCGGAAGGCTAAGCCAAACCCGGTGGTCGCAACAGGGGTGGACGACCGGGTTGGGCGTGATTCATGCGCCGACTACCCGTTCCGGCGCTGCTGACGGCCCATGGGAGCGTCCGAGGATGAATCCGGTCCCCCGGTCCCGTCTGTCGGATCGGCGACTTCCGCGTCGGTCCGCCCCGACTCGACCGGTCGACCCTGCTGGGGGAAGCGGTCGGGCAGCCGGCGCAGCCGTGCGTTCATGTTGCGGATCAGCAGGACGGTGGCAGCGCCCAGCACCAGGATGAGGAAGAGACCCATCGGCCCGGCCAGGCCGCCCGTGCGGGTGTCCCCGAAGTTGTTCTCCGCGAGCACCTGGGCAGCGGTCAACATGGCGTTCCTCCGATGTGCGACTGGTGACCAGCGTAGCGCCGCGTTGACTCAGCGGGCATGCGCCGTCTCCCGCACCCCGGCGAAGAGGTCCGACTCGGGCATCGGGCTGTCGACCATCGAGCGCACCAGCTCGAAGTCTTCGGTCGGCCAGGCCCGCTTCTGCAGCTCCATCGGCACGTGGAACCAGAAGCCGTCCGGGTCGACCTGGGTGGCGTGGGCGCGCAGCGCGTCGTCGCGGACCGGGAAGTATTCCGCGCACTCGACCCGGGTGGTGATCCGCGGGCCCTTGTCGGGCCGCTCCTCCCAGCGCTTGAGCCACTCCTCGTAGGGCGACTCGAGACCGGCGGCGAGCATCGCCTCGTGCAGCGCCATGATCTTGGCCTTGGAGAAGCCGATGTCGTAGTAGAGCTTGAGCGGCTGCCAGGGCTCACCCAGCTCGGGGTAGCGCTCCGGGTCGCCGGCGGCCTCGAAGGCGGCCATCGTCACCTTGTGGCACATGATGTGGTCGGGGTGGGGGTAGCCACCCTCCTCGTCGTACGTGGTGACCACGTGTGGACGGAACTGGCGCATCAGCCGCACCAGCGGCCGGGCGGCCACCTCGACGTCCTGGAGGGCGAAGCACCCCTCGGGCAGCGGCGGCAGCGGGTCGCCCTCGGGCAGCCCGGAGTCGACGAAACCGAGCCAGGCCTGCTCGACGCCGAGGATCGCCCGGGCGGCGTCCATCTCGGCGCGGCGGATCTCGCCGATGTTGGCCCAGACGTCCGGCCGGTCGAGCTTCGGGTTGAGGACGCTGCCCCGCTCACCCCCGGTGCACGTGGCGACCAGGACGTCCACCCCCTCGGCGACGTATTTCGCCATGGTCGCGGCACCCTTGCTGGACTCGTCGTCCGGGTGCGCGTGGACGGCCATGAGACGCAACTGCTCTGCCAACGTCGGCACTCCTCGTCTGGGTCGACCGGTGGGCCCGGGGCCGAGCCGGCGGACCTGCCGTGATCCTTCCCTGCCGGCGGCCCGCGGGGATGCCGGCCGGTCGACACCCGTGGTCGACCTGCCATGCTTTACCGAGAGCCGGGCTGGAAGAATGGACACTGCCATTCTTGCCGATGCCACCGACAACAACGCCAGGAGATACCCGCCGGTGAGCGAGACGCACGCCACAATCGCACCGGGAGCGCCGGTCTTTCCGCCGGGGCGCTACGGCCGTCGCCGGGAGCCCAGTGGCCGCCGCCGCGTCCTGTTGGCCACGGTGGCCCTGCTCGTGCTGGTGTCCGTGCTGAGCCTGATCTCGGTCCGGCTCTACCGGCAGTACGGCGACCCGAACTACGACGCACAGGTCATCACGTACACGGACATCACCGACAACCAGCTACGACTCGACTTCCGGGTGACCGTGCCGGCCGGCGGGTCGACGGTCTGTCTGTTGCGCGCCCGGGACCGCGACGGCGCCGAGGTGGCCCGGGAGCAGATCACCGTCACCGCGCCCCCGGGGCAGCGGCACGTGACCACCAGCCACCTGCTGGCGACCACGGGGCGGGCGTTCATCGGCGAGGTGCTGCGCTGCCGCCCGCCCGGCTGAGCGACCCGGGGCTCAGCGATCGGGCCAGCCCCGGCGGCGGGACGACGGGCTGACGGAAGTGGGTCGACACCCTGACAAAGCGTGCCGGACGATGGCACCAGGGGTGATCGACGCCACCTCTTGTCGTACCGCACTGGTAATTTGGTAGTTCACCTGTCAGCCAGCCACGCACAACTGAGGAGACCGCCTGTGTCCACTGGCAACGAGGCGCCCGCCACCTGGCTGTCCCAGGACGCTTACGACCGACTCCAGGGCGAGCTGGACGAGCTGATCGCCAACCGGCCGGTCATCGCCGCCGAGATCAACGCTCGGCGCGAGGAGGGCGACCTGCGGGAGAACGGTGGCTACCACGCCGCCCGCGAGGAGCAGGGCAAGGCCGAGGGGCGGATCCGTTACCTCCAGGAGCTGCTGCGCACCGCCAAGGTCGGCGGGGCTCCGTCGGCCGACGCGGTCTCGCCCGGCATGGTCGTGACGATCTACTTCGACGACGACAAGGACGACACCGAGACGTTCCTGCTCGGTTCCCGCGAGATCGCGTCGACCACCGACCTGACCGTCTACAGCCCCGAGTCGGCGCTGGGCAAGGCCATCCTGGGTGGCCGGGCCGGGCAGACCTGCACCTACACGGCGCCGAGCGGCGCTGACATCAAGGTGACCGTGGTCAGCTTCGAGCCGTTCTCCGGCTGAGCCGGCGGCCGGGGCCCGCGCCCCGGCCCACCGCAGCATCCGCAGGCGAGGCGTGACACCGACGGTGTCACGCCTCCCACCCCCACAACACCACGTAGGCCCCCCCCCCCCCGGCGCGGCTCACCCGGTGCGCGTGGGGGACCCCCCCCGGGGCCCCCCCCAACCCCCCCGACCCC
>NZ_JBITFP010000003.1:0-44485 GCF_044456245.1 Micromonospora sp. NPDC051006 | reverse complement strand
CCCGGGGCACCCGTCCCGCCCGTGGCCGGGCCGGGCGGGGGGGGGGGCCCCCCCCCCCCCCCCCCCCCCCCCCCCGGGGGCGGCGGGCCCCCCCCCCCCCCCCCCCCCCTCGCCCGCGAAGACCACCTGGTAGCCGCTCGCCCGCAGGGCGCTGATCAGCGTGTCCGAGTGCTGCACGCCCCGGGTCTCCACCGACAGCGCCACCTCCACCTCGCCGAGGTGCAGGTGCGGGTTGGCCCGCTGGTGCTCCACGTCCACCACGTTCGCCCGGTGCTCGGCGATCTCGCCGAGCAGCGAGGCGAGCTGGCCCGGGCGGTCCGAGCAGCGCACCGTGAGCCGCAGGTAACGGCCGGCGGCGGCGAGCCCGTGCTCGATCACCCGCAGCAACAGCAGCGGGTCGATGTTCCCGCCGGAGAGCACCGCCACCACCGGGGTCTCCACCTGCACCGACCCGGCCAGCAGCGCGGCGACGCCGACCGCCCCGGCCGGCTCCACCACCTGCTTGCTCCGCTCCAGCAGCATCAGCAGCGCCCGGGAGATGTCCTCCTCCGACACGGTCACCACCTCGTCCACCAGCTTGCGCACGTGGCTGAAGGTGAGATCGCCGGGCCGACCGACCGCGATGCCGTCGGCGATGGTGCTGAACGCCGGCAGCCGGACCGGCTCGCCGGCGAGCAGCGAGGGCGGGTACGCCGCCGCGCCGGCCGCCTGCACCCCGATCACCCGGACGTCCGGGCGCAGCGCCTTGGCGGCCACCGCGATCCCGGAGACCAGCCCACCGCCGCCCACCCCGGTGACGATCGTCCTCACGTCCGGGCACTGTTCGAGGATCTCCAGGGCCACCGTGCCCTGCCCGGCGATCACATCCGGGTGGTCGAACGGGTGGATCAGCACCGCCCCGGTCCGCTCGGCGAAGGTCTGCGCCGCGACCAGCGACTCGTCGACCGTGGCACCGACCAGTTCGATCTGCGCGCCGTACCCCTTGGTGGCGGCCACCTTCGGCAGCGGCGCACCCACCGGCATGAAGACCGTGGCGTGCGTACCGACCAGGCCGGCGGCGAGGGCCACCCCCTGGGCGTGGTTGCCGGCGCTCGCCGCCACCACGCCCCGGGCCCGCTCCTCCGCCGACAGCCGGGAGATCCGCACGTACGCGCCACGCACCTTGTACGAGCCGGCGCGCTGGACGTTCTCGCACTTGAGCCAGGTGGGCCCGCCGAGCACCGCGCTGAGTGGCCGGGAGGGCTCCAGCGGGGTGGTCCGGGTAACGCCGGCGAGCAGTTCCCGCGCGGCCTGTACGTCGGCGAGACCGACCAGTTCGTTCATGCCCCGATCGTGCCATCCGATCCCGGCGGGGCCGGCGGGGACACCGGCGTCGCACCGGCCTGCACCTGCGGCGACGGCGCCGTCACCGGCTGCGGATGGGCGGGCATCCCGGGCGTGCCCGGCGGCAGTTGCATCCCTGGGACGATCGACCAGGCGGGGGTGGCGCGGGCGATGCGGTCCTGCTGGGCGGCCGAGATCCGCTGGACCAGCACGATGAACGCGACCGCGGCGACCAGGCAGGCCAGCGCGGGCACCAGGTGCCGGCCGACCATCTGCTGGTAGTGGTCGACGTACGCCTGGAAGTCGGCGTCGGTGGAGGGCGACTCCGGCAACCGGACGGCCGCCACCTCGTCCTTCATGTCGACCACCCGCTCCCCGACGCTGAAGACCAGCCAGGCGATCCACCAGAGCGCGACCAGTCCACCGGTGCCGCGCCGGAGGCTGTCCCGGGCGATGTTGGCCACCACCCGGGCCGGCACCACGAAGTTGACGAAGGGCACCAGCCACCCGGCGATCGCCCAGCCGGCGCCCATCGAGGGCAGCGCGCCCGGGAAGACGTCGGTGTTCTTGCGCGCCCGCCACGTCCAGATGACGACCAGCACCGCCGCGGTCACGTAGGCCAGCAGGAAGGGCACGGTCAGCGCCAGCTCGACGAGCACCGCGCCGAGCAGCTTGTCGGCATCCCGGTCGTCCGCGGCCTGCTGGACGAGCACCCGCCCGTAGATCGGAAAGAGCTCCGCCAGCAGGAAGAACAGCGTGGTCACGCCGACCGCGATCGAGGCGGCCAAGCCGATGCCACGCACCCCGTAGGTCGGAAGCCCCTGCGTCACGGCCGGCTGGCCGATCGGCGTCCGGCAGGTCTGACACTCGTTGAAGCTCGGGGACGTGGCGTCCCCACAGGTCTGGCACAGCATGGTGACCATCCAGGGTGCGGCGCGTGGGGGTGCGCGCGCACACGCTAGACGATCATGCGACGGCCGGCGACCCCGTGCCGACCCGCGGATAGCCGGGGGCGTGCCGGGACCACGGGGCGGCCATCTCGAACTGACCGGCCACCCCGAGCAGCAGCAGCTCCGAGCCGGGTGGCCCGACGAGCTGCACGGCCACCGGCAGTCCGTCCGGGCGGCGTCCGACCGGTACCACGATCGACGGCAGACCGGCGATGTTCCACGGCGCGGCGAACGGGGCGTACCGGATGTTGGCCGCCATGTTGGCCCGCCAGGACCGGCCGGACCAGACGGCGGCCTCCGGCGGCGGACCGGCCAACGCAGGGGTGAGCAGCAGGTCGATCGAGTGGTCGGTGAAGAAGCCGATGGACCGCTCCCGCCAGGCGGCCCGGTCGGCCTCCCGGACGTACCCGCGCCGTTGCGCCCATTCGCCGAGCGCGACGTGCCGGCGGCTGCGCGGTTGCAGGTCGCGGCGCTGGATCCCGGAGGCCCGGACGTCCGCGGCCGCCGCGGCGAACCAGGTGGCGATGCCCTGAAGGCCGAGCCGGGTCGGGTAGACCGGATTCGCCGGCACGGTGTCGTGACCGGCGGCGGCGAGCAACCGGCCGGCGGTGGCGACCGCGTCCCGGTTGGGCGCGTCCGGCGAGACGCCGCGCACCGGCGAGCGGAGCGAGACGCCGACCCGCAGCCGCTGCGGCGGCACCAGCTTCTCCGTACGCCGCCCCGCCAGCACCGAGAAGCCCACCGCGGCGTCGGCGACCGTGGTGGTCAACATGCCGTGCTCGGTGAGGCCGAACCAGTCGTCCGCGCCGAGCTGGCACGGGATCACGCCCCGACCGGGCTTGAGCCCGACCAGACCGCAGCAGGCCGCCGGGATGCGGATCGAGCCGAGGCCGTCGTTGCCGTGCGCGATCGGCACCAGCCCGGCGGCCACCGCGGCCGCGGCGCCGCCGGACGAGCCGCCCGGCGTACGCCCGGTGTCCCACGGATTCCGGGTCACCCCGGTGTCGTCGTCGGTGAGCGCCCAGAGGCCGAGCTCCGGCATCCGGGTAACCCCGAGGATCACCGCACCGGCGCCGCGCAGCCGGCGGACCACCTCGTGGTCGGCCTCGGCGACTCCGGTACGCACCGCCGCCGAGCCGTTCCAGGTGGGCAGGCCGGCGACGGGGGTGTTCTCCTTGACCGCCACCGGCACCCCGGCCAGCGGAAGGTTGGCGAGGTCCTCCTGCTCGTCGACCTTCTCCGCCTCGGTGATCGCCTCCCCGCCGCGGACCGCCCGGAACGCGGCGAGCTCGGCGTCGGCCCGGGAGATGTGGTCGAGGTGGTCGGCCACCACCTGGGTGGCGGAGACGTCGCCCCGCCGTACGCCGCGAGCGATCTGCTTCGCGGTCGCCCCCACCCAGGTCGGCATGATGTCCTGCACGGCCACCCTCCCCAGCCAGCGGTCAGCCCAGCGCCTGCTCCAGATCAGCGAGCAGGTCCTCGACCGTCTCGATGCCGACAGACAGTCGCACGAGATCGCCGGGAACTTCAAGCGGCGAGCCGGCAGCACTTGCGTGTGTCATCCGGCCCGGGTGCTCGATCAGCGATTCCACCCCACCGAGCGACTCGGCGAGTACGAAGAGCTTGGCCCGGTTGCAGATCTCGACCGCGTGCTCCTCGCCCCCGGCCGCCCGGAAGGAGATCATGCCGCCGAACCGGCGCATCTGCTTCGCGGCCACCTCGTGGCCGGGGTGCGAGGGCAGCCCCGGGTAGATCACCTGGGACACCTTGGCGTGCCCGTCGAGGTAGGCGGCGAGCCGCTCCGCGTTGTCGCAGTGCCGGTCCATCCGTACGCCCAGGGTCTTGATGCCGCGCAGGGTGAGCCAGGCGTCGAACGGCCCGTTGATCGCGCCCATCGCGTTCTGGTGATAGCGCAGCTCCTCGCCGAGCCCGGCGTCGGCGGCGATCAGCGCGCCACCGACCACGTCGGAGTGCCCGCCGATGTACTTGGTGGTGGAGTGCACCACCACGTCGGCGCCGTGCGCGATCGGCTGCTGCAGGTACGGCGAGGCGAAGGTGTTGTCGACCACCAGCAGGGCGCCCGCGTCGTGCGCGATGGTCGCCAGCGCGGCGATGTCGGCGATGCCGAGCAGCGGGTTGGTCGGCGTCTCCACCCAGACGATCTTCGTCCGGCCGGGCTGCACGGCGGCGCGGATCGCGTCGGGGTCAGAGACCTTCGCCGGGGTGAAGTCCAGGCCCCACCGCTCCACGACGCGGGCGAAGAGCCGGTAGGTGCCGCCGTACGCGTCGTCCGGGATGACCACGTGGTCACCCGGCTTGCAGACGGTCCGCAGCAGCGTGTCCTCGGCGGCCAGTCCGCTGGCGAAGGCCAGCCCGACCGGCCCGCCCTCCAGCGCGGCCAGGCACTCCTGGAGCGCGTCCCGGGTCGGGTTGCCGGAGCGGCTGTACTCGTAGCCGAGGCGCGGCGCCCCGACGGCGTCCTGTGCGTACGTGCTGGTCTGGAAGATAGGTGTGATCACCGCGCCGGTGCGGGCCTCAGGGTCCTGACCGGCGTGGATGGCGAGCGTCTCGAAGCCGTGACTCATTCCCGTGACGTTAGTCCGCCACCCGTACGCATCGGGCGCAACCCGGCGCGGGTCACGTCAGCGCCGTGTCGTACCGGTCGGTGATACTGGCTTCGTGACCTCGACCGCCGCCCTGCCCTCCCGCCTGATCGGCGCGGCAGACCGCATCCCGGCCTCGCTCGAACTGCTGGCCGGGCCGGAAACCGGCCGCGTGGAGCTTCCCGTCCGATTGGCCTGGTCCGGGCCGAACGACTTCGACGTCACCGACCCACGGCAGCGATTGACCCTCTACTGCCTCCTGCTCGACTGCGGGCAGCGCGATGACGTCATTCGTTACGTCAACGCCGGGTTGCTGCGACAGGACTGGCCGCGCATCCGGCGGCTGACCGCCCGACGGGTGATCTCCCTCTGGGAACGGCTGCTGCCCGACCTCGCGACTGCCTGATGGACGCCCTGCACCGCCAACTACTTGAGATCGGCTTCGAGGCTGGTGACGATCTCGGTCTGGTGCTGGCTGGCGGGTACGCCATGTGTGCGCACGAGTTGCTCGACCGGCCTTCGCAGGACATCGACTTCGCCACCGCTACCGCGCTACCACTTTCGGCGGTGGTGAACCGGCTCTCCGCCGCCTTCTCGGGCGCCGGTTTCGTCACCCAGATCATCGAGGTCACTCCTCGGATGGCCCGAATGGTGGTGTCTGACGCGACAGGCTCGTGCGAGGTGGATCTGCTCAAGGAAGCACTTGGGCCGCCAGCCCGGTTGAGCATTGGTCCGGTCCTCGCGTTCGAGGACGCGGTCGGGCTGAAGGTACGCGCCCTGCACGACCGGGCCGCTCATCGTGACTTCATTGACATCCACGCCGCGAACGGCCGGCTCGAGTGGGCCGAGCTGGAACGGCTCGGCGCTCGTCACACCGCCGGCTTCTCATTGGAGGAGCTGGCCGATCGGCTTGGCGCCGTCGATGAGCGGGACGGACGCACATTCCGGTCCTACGGCCTCAGCGACTCCGAAGTCACGGAGCTGCGAAGCTGGGCGAGACGGTGGGAGTCCGACATCAGGGTCCGCCTGGCGACCGGCGAAACCGGCCCGGCCGGAATCGCCGAGAGCGAGTGGGAAAGCTACCTGGACGAACGATGATGATCACGCGGGCGGGGCGGGCGGTTCAGCGGCGACGGCACTAGCCTGGGTCGGTGGCCGGGTGCGTGTTCTGCGGGATCGTCGCGGGTGAGGTGCCCGCGTTCCGGGTCGTCGACGTCCCGGACGGGGTGGGTTTCCTGGACACCCGGCCGGTCTTCCGGGGCCATGTGCTGGTGGTGCCGCGTACCCACCTGGTGACGCTGGCCGAGCTGCCGGGGGAGGGCCTGGCCGGCTACTTCGGTCTGGTCCAGCGGGTGGCGGTGGCGGTGGAGTCCGGCCTGGGAGCCGGTGGGACGTTCGTGGCGATGAACAACAAGGTGTCCCAGTCCGTCCCGCACCTGCACACCCACGTCGTACCCCGGACCAAGGGCGACGGGCTGCGCGGCTTCTTCTGGCCACGCACCCGCTACACCGACGACGCCGAGGCGCAGGAGTACGCGGACCGCATTGGCGCCGTGCTCTGACCGGCAGGAGATTTCGGTACGAACCGTCCAAGATCTCTCCCACCCCTCGTGGCTGCCTGACTCGGGGTGCAGCGGGTAAGGGTGAGGGACCCGCCGGTGTTACACGCTGGGAGAGGTACGAGAGGAGTCCCACCGTGTTCCTGCGCCGAATGAAGGCCGAGATGATTTCTCCCGACCAGGCCCTGTCGGGCCGCCCGATCTCGATGCCGGTCGCCGACCGGCACGAGGTGCTGGGCACCCCGCTGAAGGGCCCGTTCCCCGAGGGCAGCCAGATCGCCGTCTTCGGCATGGGGTGCTTCTGGGGTGCCGAGCGACTGTTCTGGACCCTGCCCGGAGTGATCACCACCTCCGCCGGCTACGCGGGCGGCTACACGCCGAATCCGACGTACGAGGAGGTCTGCTCGGGGCGGACCGGGCACACCGAGGCGGTTCAGGTCGTCTACGACCCCTCCAAGATCAGCTACGAGGATCTGCTGAAGGTCTTCTGGGAGAACCACGACCCGACCCAGGGCATGCGCCAGGGCAACGACGTGGGCACCCAGTACCGGTCGGCGATCTACGCCAGCACCGACGAGCAGTTGGCCACCGCGATCGCCTCCCGCGACGCGTTCGCACCGATCGTGGCCCGCGCCGGTAAGGGCGAGATCACCACGGAGATCGACCGGCTCGGCAGCTACTACCTGGCCGAGGACTACCACCAGCAGTATCTGGCGCCGACGAAGAACCCCAACGGGTACTGCAACCACGGCCCGAACGGGCTGAGCTGCCCGGTGGGCGTGGCCCGTACCGCCGGCTGACCCGCCCCCATCTGGGCGATCCCGATGCCCGGCCGCCGACGAGGCGGCCGGGCATTCCCGTTTCCCCCTGTGATCGAAATCCGTTGCCGAGCCGCGCGGGGAGTCGATAGCGTGGCGGTACACGCGAAAGGAGGTGGTCCAGACTTGTATAGCAATCGGACTCGTGAGGTGGCTGTCCGCTAGCCGCTGTCCTCGACAGTGATCACGTCCGTCGCGAGGCGGGCACTGCACCATCGTCGAGACCGTGTGGCAGCGGTGCGGCGAAACCACGACAGCCACCCGACCCCCGGGGCGCCGGCCCAGTCCAGCCGGCCCGCGCGCAAGCGCGGACGCCCCGGGGGTCGCTTTATCTGCCGGCAGAGCCGCGCCGGTCAGCTCAGCCACAGGAGTTCACCGTGTCGATGCGCGAGTTGGTGGTGCTCGGGACGGCCAGTCAGGCGCCGACCCGCCAGCGCAACCACAACGGGTACGTGCTCCGCTGGGACGACGAGGTGATCCTCTTCGACCCGGGCGAGGGCAGCCAGCGGCAGCTGCTGCACACCACGGTCACGGCGACCGACCTGACCCGGATCTGCGTCACCCACTTCCACGGTGACCACTGCCTAGGCCTGCCCGGCACCATCCAGCGCCTCTCCCTGGACCGGGTGCCGCACCCGGTCGCGGTGCACTTCCCGGCCGGCGGCGCCGAGTACTTCGCCCGACTCCGGCACGCCACCTCCTTCTACGAGACCGCCGAGTTGCGCGTCGAGCCGATCGAGGCGGACGGGCAGCGGATCGCGCTAGGCGGCGGCACGCTGGAGGCCCGCCGGCTACGGCACCCCATCGAGACGTACGGCTACCGGCTGGTCGAGCCGGACGGCTGCCGGATGCTGCCGGAGAAGCTGGCCGCGTACGGGATCGCCGGGCCGGCCGTCGGCGAGCTGATCCGGGTCGGCCACCTCGACCTGGACGGGCGTCGGATCACCCGCGACGAGGTGAGCCTCCCCCGGCCGGGTCAGCGGTTCGCCTTCGTGATGGACACCGGCCTCTGCGACGGCGTCTACGCCCTGGCCGAACACGCGGACCTGCTGGTGATCGAGTCGACCTTCCTCGAATCGGAGGCCGCGCTCGCCGCCGAGGTCGGCCACCTCACCGCGGCGCAGGCCGCCCGGGTGGCGGCCGAGTCGGGGGTACGCCGGCTGGTTCTCACCCACTTCTCCCAGCGGTATTCGGACCCGCTCCGGTTCCACGACGAGGCCCGCGCGCACTTCGACGGCGAGCTGGTGGTCGCCGAGGACCTGACCACCGTGCAGGTGCCGCCGCGCCGGGTAACCTCGCCCCGGTGACCGTCATCCTTCGCCGGGCCACGGCCGACGACCTTCTGGCGGTCGGCGCGCTGCATCAGCACTCCCGGGTCGCCACCTACTCGTCCTTCCTGCCGCCCGAGGCGCTCGCCGAGCCGACGCCGGAGGCGATGGGGCGCTACTGGGCCGAACGGTGGGTCTGGGAGCGGGACGACCACCTGATGACCGTCGCCGAACGCGACGGCACGCTGGTCGGCTTCAGCTACGTCGGCCCGGACGACGAGGGCGACCCGGCGACCGGCCTGCTCAACGCCATCCACCTCGACCCCGCCGAGCGGGGACGCGGCGTGGGCCGGGAACTGATGATCGACGCGCTGGACACCATGCGGAGCCGGGGCTGGCGCCGGGCGGTGCTCTGGGTGCTCGCGCAGAACGATTCCGCCCGCCGGTTCTACGAACGCGGCGGGTGGACGCCGACCGGCGCGAAGCGGGAGGACCTGATCGGCCCCGCGGTCACCACCCAGCTGCGCTACGCCCGCCCACTGTGACCCGCCAGAACGCGGTGACCACCGCCCGCGGTGACCGGCCGTTCGCTCTGAGCTGATCCGGGCATGCCCGTCGATCCGGCCGCGTTGCTCGGGTCATGGACACCGAGCACACCGCGCCGGAGCCGACCGAGGCCGCCGCTCTGGACGCGTACTCCCAGGTGGTCACCGGCGTGGCGGCCCGGGTGCTGCCCAGCGTGGCCGCCCTGTCGGTGCGGACCGCGCGCGGGGCCGGCGCCGGTTCCGCGGTCACCGTGGGCACCGACGGCCTGCTGTTGACCAGCGCGCACGTGGTGCAGGGCGCGCAGGACGGGTCGGCCGCCTTCGCCGACGGCACCGAGACCCGGTTCCGGGTGGTCGGCGCCGATCCGTTGTCGGACCTCGCCGTGCTGCGGGTCGAGGAGACCACCGTGCCGCCGGTCGAGCTGGGCGACGCCGACGGGCTGCGGATCGGCCAGCTGGTGGTCGCCGTGGGCAACCCGATGGGGCTGGCCGGCTCGGTGACCGCGGGCGTGGTCTCCGGGCTGGGCCGCTCGCTGCCGGCCCGGGACGGCCGGGTCACCCGGCTCATCGAGGACGTGATCCAGACCGACGCGGCGCTGAACCCGGGCAACTCCGGCGGGGCGCTGGCCGACTCGGCCGGCCGGGTGATCGGGGTGAACACGGCGGTCGCCGGGTACGGGCTCGGGTTGGCGGTGCCGATCAACGCCACCACCCGGCAGATCATCGCCGACCTCACCGCCCACGGCCGGGTCCGCCGGGCGTGGCTGGGGGTGGCCGGCGTGCCGGTGCCGCTCCCGCCCGAGGTGACCGCACGGACCGGCCAGCGGCGCGGCCTGCGGGTGGTGGAGGTCGTTCCGGGCAGCCCGGCCGGGTTGGCCGGGATCTACCTGGGCGACGTGATCCTCTCCGCCGGCGACCGTCCGGTCCGCGACGGTCAGGGCCTGCAACGGCTCATGCTCGGCCCGGCCATCGGCGCCCGGCTCCCGGTGACGGTGCTGCGCAAGGGCGCCTTGGTCGACGTGGTGGCCGTCCCCACCGAACTCGCCCGCTGACGGGTGACCCGCGCGTCGGCGTGTCGCGCGCGGTCCGGCGCCCGTCCGTCACCACGGCACGACGGCGCCCTCCCAGCCGGGAGGGCGCCGTCGTGTCGTCGTCGGGTCAGTGCGCGCCGAGGTGGGCGAGCAGGTCCTGCCGGGTGAGCACGCCCTTGGGCTTGCCGTCGACCAGCACCAGCGCGGCGTCGGACTTCTCCAGCAGGCCGACCGCCTCGCTCACCGGCTGCCCGCCGCCGATCATCGGCAGTGGCGCGCCCATGTGCCGCTCGATCGTGTCGTGCAGGTGCGCCTGGCCGGTGAAGAGCGCGTCCAGCAGGTCCTTCTCGGCGATCGACCCGGCCACCTCGCCGGTGACCACCGGCGGCTCGGCCTTGAGCACCGGCAGCTGGGAGACGCCGTACTCGCGCATGTAGTCGATCGCGTCGCGGACCGTCTCGGTCGGGTGCACGTGCACCAGCTCGGGCAGGGCGCCCGGCTTGCTCGCCAGGGCGTCCGCCACGGTCGGCTCGGCGCCGGAGTTGTCCAGGAAGCCGTACCGGGCCATCCACGCGTCGTTGAAGATCTTGGAGAGGTAGCCCCGGCCGCCGTCCGGCAGCAGCACCACGACCACGTCGTCCGGGCCGGCCTTGCGGGCCACCTCCAGCGCGGCCACCACGGCCATCCCGCAGGAGCCGCCGACCAGCAGCCCCTCCTCGCGGGCCAGCCGCCGGGTCATCTCGAACGAGGCCTTGTCGGAGACCTCGACGATCTCGTCGGCGACCCCCCGGTCGTACGTCTGCGGCCAGAAGTCCTCGCCGACGCCCTCGACCAGGTAGGGCCGGCCGGTGCCGCCGGAGTAGACCGAGCCCTCCGGGTCGGCGCCGATGATCCGCACCCGCCCGTCGGAGGCCTCCTTCAGGTAGCGGCCGATGCCCGAGATGGTGCCGCCGGTGCCCACGCCGGCGACGAAGTGGGTGATCTCGCCCTCGGTCTGCTTCCACAGCTCCGGACCGGTGCTCTCGTAGTGCGAGCGCGGGTTGGCCGGGTGGCTGTACTGGTCCGGCTTCCAGGCGCCGGGGATCTCCCGGGCCAGCCGGTCGGAGACGTTGTAGTAGGAGCGCGGGTCCTCCGGGGCGACCGCCGTGGGGCAGACCACCACCTCGGCGCCGTACGCCCGCAGCACGTCCTGCTTGTCCTGGCTGACCTTGTCGGGGCAGACGAAGACGCACTTGTAGCCCTTGAGCTGGGCCACCAGGGCCAGCCCGACACCGGTGTTGCCGCTGGTCGGCTCGACGATGGTGCCGCCCGGGCGCAGGATGCCGGCCTTCTCGGCGTCCTCCACCATGCGCAACGCGATCCGGTCCTTCACCGAACCGCCCGGGTTCAGGTATTCCACCTTCGCCAGCACGGTGGCCTGGATGCCGGCCGTGACGTTGCGCAGCCGCACCAGGGGGGTGTTGCCGATCAGGTCGACGACGTTGTCGTAGTACTGCACCTCGATGTGTCCTTCTCTCGGCGCCGGCGACGGCGGCCGGGCAGGTGGTTCGGGGGTTCCCAGCGCCCAGGGTACGGCCCGTCAGGGCACCACACGCCCGGGGATGACGGAGTCGCGACGCGCCTCCCACTCCAGGAAGCGCTCGGTCTCGGCCAGCACGCTGCCGGCCAGCCAGGTGATCATGACCGCGTCGTCGGCCAGCCCGAAGATCGCCAACGGGATCTCCGGGAGCAGGTCGATCGGCGAGACGATGTACGCCGTCGCCGCGGTCATCAGGGCCAGCCGGAGGCCGCCGTCGTACTCGCCGCGTGTCGTCGCCCGGATCATCCGGGGCAGTGCCGCCAGCCGGCTGCCCAGCGACGGGCCGCCACGGGCCCCGGCGGCCAGGGCCCGGGCCAGGGCCGTGAAGGCCGCGCTCCGCTTCAGTGTCTTCCCCATCATCGTGCTCCTCTCCGGGGACAGCGTGGCGTCCTGACGCAAGCCCGCCGGACCGGTCGGCCCGCGCCGGAGTCACCCGGGAGAGACGTACCCAGAACGACGGTCCGCCAGCCACCCGTCTGCCGCTACGACGACAGCGCCGTGTCGGGCCGGCGCGATACTGTCGCGGTATGGGGGTGGCTGGTTCCGTCGTACCCGTTGGTCCGCGCTGGCGGCGCGCCCGGCGGATCGCCCGCCTGGCGGCGATCGGCACGGGTGCCACCGCGGCGGCCACGGTGGCGAGCGCCGGGGTGCTGATCGGCCAGGCCCGTCGCGCCCGCCGCACGATCCCGATGGCCGAGGCGCCGCCACCTCGCTGCGACGGGGTCTACGGCGCGAAGTTCCCCGGTGAGCCGCTCACGATGGTGGTGCTCGGCGACTCCTCGGCGGCCGGCTACGGGGTGCACCGCCGCCGGGAGACGCCCGGCGCGCTGCTCGCCACCGGCCTTTCCCGCCGCACCCAGCGTCCGGTGCGGCTGCACCGCTTCGCCGTGGTCGGAGCGATCTCCGCCGTGCTGCGCCACCAGGTCGAGGCGGCCCTGGAGTGCCGGCCGGACGTCGCGGTGATCCTCATCGGCGGCAACGACATCACCAACCGCACCCCGCACGCGCTCGCCGTCCGCTATCTGGTCGAGGTGGTCCGCACGCTGCGCGACGCCGGCTGCGAGGTGGTCGTCGGCACCTGCCCTGACCTGGGAGCGATCCAACCCATCCAGCCGCCGTTGCGCTGGCTGGCCCGGCGCTGGAGCCGACAGCTCGCCGCCGCGCAGACGGTGGCCGTGGTCGAGGCCGGCGGCTGGACGGTCTCCCTCGGCGACCTGCTCGGCCCACGGTTCGCGGCGGAGCCGGCCCGGATGTTCGCCTGGGACCGTTTCCACCCCTCCGCCGAGGGCTACGCGATGGCCGCCGCGGCGCTGCTGCCCACGGTGCTCTCCGCGCTCGACGCCGGGGCGGAGCGGCGAGCGCCGACCCCCGGTCAGGGCGTACGGTCGCTGCCGGAGGCGGCGCAGGAGGCGGCCCGGCACGCCGGCACGGAGGTCAGCGCCACCCAGGTCCGGGGGCGTGACCGCGGCCCGGCCGGCCGATGGGCGCAGCTGCGCCGGCGGGCGTTCTTCGGCGTCGGCACCGTGCCGCAGTCCGGCCCGGCCACCGACTCACCCACAGTGGAGGGACTGGCATGACCGAGCAGGACATCGCCACGAGGCTCGCCGGCCGGCTCGGTCGGGCGGCGATGCTCTCCCTGATCGCCGGCACCGTGGGCGGTGCCGCGGTCCTCGCCGGGGAGGCGTTCATCGCCCGACACCGGCGCTACGCCCAGCCGGAGCTGGGGCTCGCGCTGCGGGCCACGGTCGGCCGGGCCGGCGCGCCGCCGCTGCGGCTGGTCCTGCTCGGCGACTCGTCCGCCCTGGGCGTCGGGGTCGACCGGCTCGACGACACCATCGGCGGTCAGCTGGCCAACCTGCTGAGCGAGGGGCCCACCGGCCGGCTGGTGCACCTCTCCTGCGTCGGGGTCTCCGGCTCCCGCACGACCGACCTCGCCACCCAGGTGGCCCGCGCTCTGCTCGGTGAGCGTCCCGACGTGGCGCTGATCCTGATCGGTGCGAACGACGCCACCGGGCTGCGCCGCCCGTCCGACGTGTCGGCCTACCTGGGCGCGGCCGTGCACCGGCTCCGCGAGGCGCGGGTGGAGGTCGTCGTCGGCACCTGCCCGGATCTCGGCGCGGTCCGCGCGATCGCCCCGCCGCTGCGCCAACTGGTCGGCTGGTCCGGGCGGCGGATCGCCCGCGCCCAGACGGCCGCCGTGCTCGACGCCGGCGGCTCGGTGGTCGACCTGGGCACCGAGACCGGGCCGGTGTTCCGCGCCGACGCCAACACCCTCTGCCACGACGGTTACCACCCCTCCGCCGACGGCTACCGGGTCTGGGCGCACGCGCTGCTGCCCGCGGTCGCGGCCGCCGCGGCGGTCGCGTCCCGGCACTGACCCCGCCGAGGGAGGCGGCGGCGGGGTGACATTTCCCGCCGCCCGCGCGGCTTCCGCGCCAAGTTACCGGCGGGTTAACGTTGGCCCATGTCGACTGAGTCGTCCCGCGACGCCGTCATCGTCGCCACCGCCCGCTCCCCCATCGGCCGGGCCCAGAAGGGGTCCCTGCGCGACGTCCGACCGGACGACCTCGCCGCGACCATCGTCCAGGCCGCCCTCGACAAGCTCCCCCAGCTCGACCCAGGCGAGATCGACGACCTCTACCTCGGCTGCGGCCTGCCCGGCGGCGAGCAGGGCTTCAACATGGCCCGGGTGGTCGCCACGCTGATGGGCCTGGACACCCTGCCGGGCGCCACCCTCACCCGCTACTGCGCCTCCTCGTTGCAGACCACCCGGATGGCGATGCACGCGATCCGGGCCGGCGAGGGTGACGTCTTCATCTCCGCCGGCGTCGAAACCGTCTCCCGCTACGCCCGCGGCAACTCCGACGGCCTGCCCCCGCAGGCCCAGGCGCTGGTCGGCGGCGGCTGGGAGAACCCGCGCTTCGGCGCGGCGCGCGAGCGGTCGAAGGCTCGCGCCCAGGGTGGCGCCGAGGTCTGGTCCGACCCGCGCGAGTCCGGCGAGCTGCCGGACATCTACCTGACCATGGGTCAGACCGCGGAGAACCTGGCCCAGGTCCACGACGTGACCCGCGCCGACATGGACGAGTTCGGCGTACGCAGCCAGAACCTCGCCGAGAAGGCGATCGCGGACGGCTTCTGGGCCCGCGAGATCACCCCGGTGACCACCCCGGACGGCACGGTGGTCAGCACCGACGACGGCCCGCGCCCGGGGGTCACCCTGGCGGGCGTGGCCGGCCTGAAGCCGGTGTTCCGGCCCGACGGGCGGATCACCGCCGGCAACTGTTGCCCGCTCAACGACGGGGCCGCCGCGGTCGTGGTGATGAGCGCCCAGCGCGCCCGGGACCTCGGCATCACCCCGCTGGCCCGGATCGTCTCCACCGGCGTCACCGCGCTCTCCCCGGAGATCATGGGCCTCGGCCCGGTGGAGGCGTCCCGGCAGGCGCTCAAGCGGGCCGGGATGACCATCGACGACGTCGACCTGGTCGAGATCAACGAGGCGTTCGCCGCCCAGGTGATCCCGTCGTACCGGCAGCTGGACATCCCGCTGGAGAAGCTGAACGTGATGGGCGGGGCGATCGCCGTCGGTCACCCGTTCGGCATGACCGGCGCCCGGATCACCGGCACCCTGCTCAACGCCCTGGAGTGGCACGACGGGACCATCGGTCTGGAGACCATGTGCGTCGGCGGCGGCCAGGGCATGGCGATGGTGCTCGAACGGCTCAGCTGAGCCGTCCCGCCCCGATCAGAGCGCGGTTCGGGTCGCCGTCACCTCGGCGGCGGCCCGGGCCAGCGCCGCGGGCTCCGGGTCAGCGGCGATCAGATCCGCGGCGACCACCCGGAGTTGGTCGGGCAGGGCCAGGTCGTTCGCCAACCGGGGCACGGTGCGGCGCGGCTCCCCCTCGGCGTCGGCCGCCAGGTTGGCGATCTCCTGCACCAGCCGGTGCACCAGGTCGGCGCGGGCCGCGTTCCCGCCGGCGGCGGCAGCCGCCCAGCGTGGTTGCTCCCAGTGCCCGACCTGGCCGACCAGGAGCTGCACCGCACGGTCCAGTTCTGCTGCGCTCATCGCGGAAGAGTGTACGGACCGGAGGTCACCGGTTCACCGGGGTGAGCGGTTCACCGGCGCAGGTAGCTGAGCAGCCGCAGCAGCTGCCAGTAGAGGAAGACCAGGCCGGTGAGCAGCCCGAAGGCGCAGAGCCAGGCGTACCGCCGTGGCCGGCCGGCGCGCACCGACCGCTCGATCAGGTCGAAGTCGAGGATGAAGCTGAACGCGCCCGCGATGATGGCCACCACCGCGATCACGTACGCCAGGCCGCCCACCTCGCCGGTGAGGCTGTAGATCTCCAACCCCTGCCGCCCGGTCACCAGGTAGACCACCAGGTTCACCACGCTGATTGCGACGATGCCGAGCAGGGTCCCGATGACCAGCCGGGCCAGCCGGGGAGTGGCCCGGATCAGCCGGGCCCGGTAGAGCAGCGCCATGCCGAGGAAGACGCCGAAGGTGCCGGCCACCGCCTGCGCCACGATGCCCGGGTAGACCAGCTCGAACGCGCGGCTCGCCACGCCCAGCAGCAACCCCTCGATCACCGCGAACGCCACCATCGGGACCGGGTTGGTGATCGCGCGCAGCGAGATGACCAGCGCCAATGCGATCGCGGCCAGGGCGCTGCCGGCGAGCGCGGCCGGCACCCAGACCGCCTGCGGGACGAACAGCCAGGCCAGTAGAGCGGTCGCACCGGTGATCAGCAGCAGCCCGACCGTCCGGACCACCACGTCGTCGACGGTCATCTCCTCGACGGCCCCGACGCCGAGCACCCGGCTCTCCAGCCGGGTGGTCTCGTCGAGCCGGTTCAGCACCGGGTTGGTACTGCGCACCGCCACCCCCTCGCCGCCCTACCCCTCGCAGTCACTCTGCCCCGGTGGATCGGGCCGCGTCGGGAAAACGCCGGCGCCCGCCCCCACGGTGCGGGGACGGGCGCCGGCGGTCAGCGGAGCAGACGGGGTCAGTCGTCGCCCTGGAAGTAGCTCAGCAGGCGCAGGATCTCGATGTAGAGCCAGACCAGGCTGACCAGGATGCCGAACGCGGCGACCCAGGAGTAGCGCTGCGGCAGGCCCATCCGGACGCCGTCCTCGACCTCCTTGAAGCTGAGCACGAAGCTCAGCGCCGCGACCACGATGACCACCAGGCTGAACCCGATGGCCAGCGGGCTGCCGTCGCGCAGGCCGGTGTTGATGCCGAAGAGCGACAGCACCAGGTTGATCAGCATCACGCCGAAGAGGCCGACGATGGCGGCGGTCACGCCCTTGACGAACGCCGGGGTCGCCCGGATGGCCCGCACCTTGTAGAGCATGGCCATCAGGAAGAAGACGCCGAAGGTGGCCGCCACGGCCTGGATCACGATTCCGTCGTAGGCCGACTCGAAGAACTTGCTGACCATGCCGACGAAGACGCCCTCGATGACGGCGTACGTGACGACCAGCGCCGGGTTCGCCATCCGGGAGAACGAGATGATCAGGCCGAGGACCAGGCCGACCACCGCGGCGCCGATCCAGGCGACGCCGACCAGCGCGTCGGGGACGAGCACCCACGCGGCCGCGGCGGAGACGCCGAGGATGCCGAGCAGGGTGACGGTCTTGACCACCACGTCGTCGATGGACATGGGCGCCACCGTCGGCGGCGCGGCCGGGTAGCCGGCCTCGGTCGGGTACTGCTGCGGAATGCCGGGCGCGCCGTAGGGCCCGGCCGGGGCGTACCCGGCGGAGCGCTCCCGCTCGGCCGCCTGGCCGAGCCGGGCGAGCACCGGGTTCGAGGTCTTCACTGTCTGGCCTCCCTCAGGGGGTCGTGTGCACGTGAACGTGCACACACAAGAGTAACTGCCCTGGCCATCCGTGGAGATCGTCGAGCGGGGAGAGAGGTGGAAATGTGTCGGTGCCCGGGGCGGGGGTCGAACCCGCACGCCTTTCGGCAGCCGCTTTTAAGGCGGCCGTGTCTGCCGTTCCACCACCCGGGCGGGCGGCACCGGTGCGTCGACACGCCGCGGTGCAGTGTCACGGTAACCGGTCTGTGGCTACCCGGCGTACCCCGATACGGTCGCCACATTAGGGTCGAAGCCGTGAGCAGCGCAGCCCCCACGGCCCCCGACGCCGCCCCTGAGCAGGCTCTCCGCCTCGCCGACCGGGCCGCCCGCCGGCCCCGGACGGCCCGGCTGCTGGCCGCTCTCGGCCGGCACCGCGCGGATCTCGCGGTCGCGCTCTTCTTCCTCCTGCTGGCCGGCTGGCTCACTCACGGGCTGTGGCCCGACCCGGCCTCCCGGACACTGGCGCTCAACGCGGCGGACCAGACCCTCTACGAGTGGTTCCTCGCGGTCGACGCGCGGGCCCTGCTCGGCGACTTCAGCCTGCTCACCGACCGGCTCAACGCGCCGGACGGGGTGAACTTGATGACCAACACCACGGTCATCGCGCTCGGCATCGCCCTCGCCCCGGTCACCCTGCTGCTCGGCGCGCCGGTCACCTTCGCCCTGCTGGCGGCGGCGAACCTGGCCGGCACGGCGGTCGCCTGGTACCTGCTCTTCACCCGGACGCTGCGTGCCCGCCGGCTCGCCGCCGGGCTCGGCGCCGGCCTCTGCGGCTTCGGCCCGGGAATGATCTCGCAGACCAACAGTCACCTGCACATGACCGCGCAGTGGCTGGTCCCGGTCATCGTCTGGCTGGTGGTGCGGCTGCTGCGCGCCGCCGACCCGGAGCGGATCGGGCCCGCGGATCCGGCGGATCCGGCCGGCAGCACGGTCGTGCTCGGCCCGGACCGGCGCCGCATGGTCAGCTCGGCGGTCGGCCTCGCCGCCGCGATCACCGCCCAGGTCTTCATCGGCGAGGAGGTGCTCTTCCTCACCGCGCTCACCCTGCTGATCATGGCCGTCACCTACGCCACCGTGGACCGGGAACTGGCCCGCCGAGCGCTGCCCGGCTTCGCCGGCGGGATGGCGCTCGCCGCCGGGCTGGCCCTGCTGGTGCTCGGCTACCCGCTCTGGTTCCAGTTCGCCGGCCCGCAGGGAGTCGCCGACGGCATGTTCAGCCCGCACTACTTCTCGGCGGACCTGCGCAGCTGGTGGACCATCTCCCCGCTGTCGGTGGCCGGCGGCGACGACGCGGCCCGGCTGACCACCGGCCCGGCCGAGTACAACACCTTCCTCGGCTGGCCCCTGCTGCTGGTCACCGCGGGCTGCGCGCTCTGGCTGGGCCGCCGCCGGCTGGCGGTCGCCTGCACCGTCGCCGCGCTGGTGATGGGCGGGCTCGCGCTCGGCCCGGCCGTGGTGTTCGGCGGCGCCCGCACCGGGGTGCCCGGCCCGTATGCCCTGCTGGCGGGCCTGCCCGTGGTGGACGGCGCGCTGCCGATGCGGTTCGCCCTCGCCGTACTGCCGCTGGCCGGAACGCTGCTGGTGCTGGCCGTCGACCGGGCGCTGCGCGGCACCGGCCGGGCTCGGCGGCTGATCCCGGCGGCGGTCGGCGCGGCGCTGCTGCCGCTCTTCCCCACCCCGCTGCCGACGGCCGAGCGCCCGGCGTTGCCGGAGTTCATCACCGGCGGCCACTGGCGGCAGTGCGTCCGCCCGGGCGGGGTGCTGGTGCCGGTCCCGCTGCCCACCCCGAAGGAGCCCTGGCCGATGCGCTGGGCCGCCGCCGCTGACGCCGCCTTCGCCACGCCCGAGGGCTTCTTCATCGGCCCGTACGGACGAAATGGCACCGCGGCCAT
This sequence comes from Micromonospora sp. NPDC051006, assembly GCF_044456245.1. NCBI lineage: Bacteria > Bacillati > Actinomycetota > Actinomycetes > Micromonosporales > Micromonosporaceae > Micromonospora > Micromonospora sp. NPDC051006. The sequence goes on along the minus strand of NZ_JBITFP010000003.1, from coordinate 25,062 downwards.
GGGCACGTATCAGCAACCCACCTCCGCCCTGCTGAGCGACGTGGCGCGCCGCGGCGACCAGCCGGTGATCGGCGACGAGCAGCGCCGGCAGGCCGCCCAGGATGCCGACTTCTGGGGCGCCTCCTGCGTGGCGCTCGCCGACAGCGCCCCGCACGCGGAGAGCCTGCGGGCGACCCTGGAGCAGCTCTACGGCCCGTCGACCCGGGTCGCCGACGCTTGGATCTGGCGGGTCTGAGGCCCGGCGCCACCACGTCCAGCGCGGGTCCGAGGCCCCGCGCCACCACATCCAGCGCGGGTCTGCGGCCCGCGCCACTTCACCCACGCGACGCGAAAGGGCCCCTCCACCGGACGGCGGAGGGGCCCTTTTCGGGTACGTCGCGGTCAGCCCCGGCGGGCGCCGACCGGCTGGGACGCCTCGGCGAACTCCTCGCGCGGGTCGTGCAGCTGGCCGAGGGCGACCACCTCACGCTTCAGGAAGAAGGCCAGGGACCAGTCGACGACCACCCGGACCTTCCGGTTGAAGGAGGGGATCCGGCTCATGTGGTACGTCCGGTGCATGAACCAGGCCGGCCATCCGGTCATCTTGACCCCGTACACCTGCGCCACGCCCTTGTGCAGGCCCAGGCTGGCCACGCTGCCTACGTGCTTGTGCCGGTACTCCACCGGCTCCCGGCCCCGGATGACCTCCTTGATGTTGTCCGCCATCCGGGCGGCCTGCCGCACCGCGTGCTGGGCGCTCGGCGAGCAGTACGCCCCGGGCGGGCCGGTCAGGTCCGGCACGGCGGCGCAGTCGCCCGCGCTCCACGCGCCCTCGACCACCCGGTCGCCGTCGACCACCTGCAGGGTCGGCAGGCAGGTCACCCGGCGCCGCTCGTCGCGCGGGAAGTCGGTCATGTCGAGCAGCGGCGACGGCTTGACGCCGGCCGTCCAGACGATGGTGTCGGCGCGGAAGCTGTCGCCGTCGGAGAGCTTGACCACCCCGTCGACGCAGGACTCGAGCCGGGTGTCCAGCCGGATGTCCATGTTCCGCTTGAGCAGCTGCTGCACCGTGTACGCGCCCATGTCCCGGTCGACCTCGGGCAGCACCCGCTGGGTGGCCTCGACCAGCACCCAGCGCATCTCCTCCGGCTTGAGCTCCGGGTAGTAGCGCAGGGCGTCGCGGGCCATGTCCTCCATCTCGGCGAGCGCCTCGATGCCGGCGTAGCCCCCACCGACGAAGACGAAGGTCAGCGCGGTACGGCGGACGTCCGGGTCCGGCGTGACAGCCGCCACGTCGAGCCGATCCAGCACGTGGTTGCGGAGGTAGATCGCCTCGCCGATGGTCTTGAACCCGATGCCCTGCTCGTGCAGCCCGGGAATCGGCAGCGTCCGGGACACCGAGCCCGGGGCGACGATCACGTGGTCGTAGGCGATCTCCCGGGGCGGGCCGGAGATCGGCTGGACCGTGGCGACCTTACGGTCGTGCTCGATCCCCGTCACCGTGCCGGCCACCACCTTGCACCTCTGCAACTCCCGCCGCAGCGGCACCACCGCGTGCCGAGGGGAGATGTTGCCCGCCGAGGCCTCCGGCAGGAAGGGCTGGTAGGTCATGTGCGGCTGCGGGTCGACCACGATGACCTCAGCCTCACGGGAGCTCAGCTTCTTAGACAGGCGCAGGGCCGCATAGAGGCCGACATGTCCCGCACCCACCACAAGGATCCGCTTCGGATTCACGTCATCTATCTTTCCCCGGGTTGCTCAGCTAATCCCGCGCGCGCCCCCGTTCTGTGACGGAGCACAACCGCTGTGACCTGCGCAACCCCCGCGTCACCGTAATTTTCACCGGCGACGCAGCAGCCACCCGAGCAACGCCGCCACCCCTACCGCCACCAGCAGCCCGGCCACCGTGGCCAGCTGGTAGCCGGCGTTCCCACCGAGCTCCCCGAACCCCATCAGCAGCACCCCGAGCACCGACGCGGCCAGTAGCACCAGGGCGGCCCGCAGCAGCCACCGCGTGATCAGCTCCGGGTCGACCACCGCGTCGTACGGCAGCAGCGCGGCCAGTGCGCAGAGTGTGTGCCCCAGGTAGAGCACCCCGGCCAGGGCCAGCAATCGCCAGAGCGTGACCGGCCGGCCGTAACCGTCGGTGGAGATCAGCCACCCACCCACGGTGACCAGCGCCGCGAAGGTCGGCCAGACCCGGCGCGGGCCGACCGCCGGTAGCAGCGCCACCAGCACCAGCGCGCCGAGCTGCTGCCCGGCCAGCACCTCCGCCGGGAAGGCCAGCACGAAGCCGGCCAGCACGGTCAGGTAGATGCCCGCCCGGATCAGCAGCGGCGTCAGACTGATCCGGCTCGCCGCCGACCGCAGCGCACGGACCCGTTCGGTGACGGTGTCGATCATCGCGGCTCGCCTCCGTCACCCGGCCGGCCATCGACCCGTACGGCGCTCACCGGCCACCCACCCGGGGGGCGGTGGCGAGCCGGGCGACGTCCCGCAGCACCTGGTCCAGGCTGCCCGCACCGGCCCAGCGGACCACCGGCACGCCGTGCTCGCGCAACTGCGCGATCATCGTGTCCCGGTCCAGCCGCCACAGCCGGTAGGCCACCTCGGCCCAGCCCCGGTCCTTCGGCGGCGCGAGGTCGGCGGGGAGCGTGTCCACCGCCACCACGAACCGGCCGGACCGTGCCAGCCGGGCCAGCATCTGCGCCGACCGCTCGTCGAGCAGCGGAGTCAGCACCACCACCAGCGCGTCGGCGGAGAGCAGCTGCGGGCCGAAGACCTGGTCGTACGGCTCGTGCGGGCTCGCCTCGACCCGCACGTCGAGCAGCCACTCCAGGACGGTCAGGTACTGCCGGCGGCCGGCCCCCGGGCGCAGCCGGCGCGCCGCCGGCCCGTACTCGAGCAGCGACACCCGGTCTCCCCGGTGCAGGTAGTGCTCGGCGATCGCCGCTGCCGCCCGCACGGTGGTGTCCAGCACCGAGGCGGCGCCGGAGACGCCGCCCGAGCGACCGGCCTCGGCGAGCACGTCGAGCAGCACGACCACCTCGGCGTCCCGGTCGGAGAGGGTGGCGGCCACGTGCAGCTGCCGGGCCCGCAGCGAGACCCGCCAGTCGATCCGGCGCAGCCGGTCACCGGGGGCGAAGACCCGCACGCCGGCCAGCTCGCCGCCCTCGCCGGGACGGCGGGAGTGGTGCGCGCCGACCAGGCCGGCGGCCCGGGGCATCGCCTCCACCGCCTCGAACGGCTCCGTCTTCGGGTAGACCCGGACCCGGACCGGATCGGTGATCACCGCGCGGGAGACCAGCAGCCCGCCGGCGGTGGCGACCCGGGCGCCGGCCGGACCGACCGGGTGCCGCCCCCAGCGCAGCGCGCTACCGGAGAGCTCCAGGTCGATCGCCGAGGCGGTCGGTACCGATGTCACGAACGGCCGGTCGGCCACCGAGCCGCCGCCGGCCGCCCCGCCGCCGGCGAAGCCCACCCGCTCGATCCGCAGCCAGGGTGAGACCCGCGTCCGGAGCACGACCAGCTCGTAGTCGACGACGTCCGGGTTGCCGACCGTCACCGCGCCGGTCAGCTCACCCCCCTCGACCAGGTGGCCGTCGTCGGCCTCGACCCACACCTGCGGCAACGCGGCCGGCCGACGGCGCAGCGCGTACGCGGTGCCGAGCGCGAACGGGGCGGCCAGCACGATCAGATCGATCCGTCCGAGCACCACCGCGGCCACCAGCAGCAGGCCGGTGAGCAGCACGGCGCGGCCGAGCGCCCGGGTGGGCGTCCAGCCGGTTGCCGCAGCTGGCTCCTGCCCCGGCACGCTTCGCTGTTGCGGCACGCTCGGCACGGTCATCAGCGCGCGGGCCGACCGGCCGCGTAGCTGGGCAGCGCGCCGCTGGCCGGGGCCGGGGTGCCTTCGAGCACCTCACCGACCACGAAGGACGGGTCGACCCGGCGCAGCCACATCTCCGGGCGCAGCGTGATCCGGTGGGCCAGCGCCGGCGCGGCGACCTCCTTGACGTCCTCCGGCACCACGTAGTCCCGACCGGCGAACACGGCCCGCACCCGGGACAGCAGCAGCAGCGCCAGCGAGCCGCGCGGCGAGGCGCCGACCAGGACCGACGGGTGCTCCCGGGTGGCCGCGGTCAGCGAGACGATGTACCGGCCGACGGAGTCCTCGACCACCACGTCCTCCAGCGCGGCCTGCATCGCCCGCAGGGTGGCCGCGTCCACCACCGGCTTGATCTCGGCTTCCTCGCGGCGGCGGGCCATCCGTCGGCGCAGCACCTCCCACTCCTCCTCGTGCTCGGGGTAGCCGAAGGAGACCCGGAGCAGGAAGCGGTCGAGCTGCGCCTCGGGCAGCGGGTAGGTGCCCTCGTACTCGATCGGGTTGGCGGTGGCCAGCACGTGGAACGGCTCGTCGAGCCGGTAGGTGACGCCCTCCACCGAGACCTGCTTCTCCTGCATCGCCTCGAGCAGGGCGGACTGGGTCTTCGGTGGGGTCCGGTTGATCTCGTCGGCGAGCAGCAGGTTGGTGAAGACCGGGCCGGCCCGGAACGCGAAGTCGCCGCTGCGCTGGTCGTAGAGGAAGGACCCGGTCACGTCGGCGGGGAGCAGGTCCGGGGTGAACTGGAGCCGGCGGAAGTCCAGCCCGAGCGCCTGGGCGAAGGAACGCGCGGTGAGCGTCTTGCCCAGGCCGGGCAGGTCCTCCAGCAGGACGTGCCCGCCGGCCAGGATCCCGGCGAGGACCAGCTCCAGGGCGTCCCGCTTGCCGACCACGACCGAGCCGACGGCGTCCAGCACCGCCCGAGCCAGCTGGCCGACCTCGGCGGCGGGCATGCTCCGGTCCACGTCGTTCATCAGATCTTCTCCAGTTCGGCGACGATCGCCGCGAGATCGCGCGGCGACGGGGTGCGGCGGGGCGGGGTCTCCAGGAACGTCCAGAGCCGCTCGCCCAGCAGACTGCGGGCGCGGGCCGGATCCGAATCGCGGGTCACCCCGTGCTTGAGACGAAGTCGCTCGTCGGCCAGTTCGCCGAGCCGGGGCAGGACCACGCCGGTGAACCGCTCGGGCCGGGTCGCCGACCAGTCCAGCGGCACCTCCCAGCCGTTGATCGCGGTCTGCAGCGCGTCCCGGGCGCTCCAGTTCCAGGTGCCGTCGTCGCCGGCGGTCACCGGCGCCCGGGTGCCGGCCGGAGGTGGCGGCGTGGGCGCCAGCGCGGCGACGACCCGGCGCACCAGGAACAACGCGACCACCCCGGCGATCAGGATCAGCAGCGAGACCCGCAGGCCGACCGCGCGCAGGCCGACGACGAGCACGACCACCACCGACGCGACGCCGGCGAGGGTGCGCAGCACCTGCCCGACCCGGCCGCCGCGGTCGCGCTCGTCCGGCCGGGAGCGTTCCTCCTCGAAGCTGAGCAGGTCGTCGATGCTGGCGCCGCTGCTCACGACGACACCTCACCCGGTGTGGTCGCGGTCAACTCGCCGCGTAGCCGGCGCAGCGCGGCTCGCGCCTGGTCGCGGGTGCTCTCGTCGACCGGCCGGGTGGCGTAGCGGGCCTCCCGGTAGACATGCGCGAACTCGGCCAGCACGTCAGCGCTGACGATGGCCGGCACCCCGGCCGAGGGGTCACCGCGCAGCAGCCGGGTGACCAGGTCGGTGGGGGTGTCGCCGGCCAGCCGAGGAACGCCGGCCGCCGCGGCGGCCTGCTCCAGGCGTACCCAGCAGGCGATGACCGCGACCCGGGGATCGGTGTCCTGGTCGTCCAGGTCGATGAGGCCGGCGTCCAGGGCCGCCACCACGTCGCGGGTGGCGCCCGCTGCGGAGCGCCGGTGCCGCTGCTTCGGCAACGCCCGGCTGGTACGACGCAGCGCACCGCGGATCAACACCCAGGTGAGGTAGCCGAACGCGCCGAGGACGGCCAGCCCGAGCAGGACGAGCGCGGCCGTGACCATCCACTGTGGGATCTGCGGCGGATCGAGGTCGCGGGGCTCGGCCGGGATCGACTGCTCCGGCTCCACCGACGGGTATTCGGGTACCCACGGAATGTTCTCGGCGGCGGGCGGAATCCGGCTCGCCCCGATCGACGAGTGCGACGCGGCGAACGCGGCCACGGCGAGCAGCAGAGCCACCACGCCCACCGGCCACCAGCGGCGCACCAGGCCCAGGCCGACCCCCGGCTCGCCGTCGCCCGCCGGGGGGTACGGCGTGGGCCGGCGCGTTCCGTCCGTCATCGCCACCACCCCACGCAGGTCAGTCCACTCCGGCCAACTGCTTCGCCCGGGCGAACACGTCGTCCAGCATTCCTGGTGTCAGCCGTCCCGTGAAGGTGTTCTGCTGGCTGACGTGGTAGCAGCCGAGCAGATCCGGTGCGGCCGTGCCGGACCAGTGTGCCCCATGGGTGAAGACCGGTCGCGGGCTGGGCGGACGGAGTCCGTACACCTGGCGCAGCGTCGGCCACCACGCCGCCCAGGCGAAGGCGCCCAGCGCGACCACCACCCGCAGCGTGGGCCGGATCAGCGAGACCTCGCGGTGCACCCAGGGTGCGCAGGTGTCGCGCTCCTGCGGCGTCGGTTTGTTGTCCGGCGGTGCGCAGCGCACCGCGGCGAAGATCCGGGTGTCCCGCAGGGCGAGCCCGTCGTCGGCGGCGACACTGGTCGGCTGGTTGGCCAGCCCGGCGCGGTGCAGCGCGGCGAAGAGCACGTCGCCGGAGCGGTCGCCGGTGAAGATCCGGCCGGTGCGGTTGCCGCCGTGCGCGGCGGGCGCGAGACCGAGGATGCCGATCCGCGCGTCCGCCGCGCCGAAGCCGGGCACCGGTCGGCCCCAGTACCGCTGGTCGCGGAAGGCCGCCCGGCGGGTCCGGGCGACCTCCTCCCGCCAGTCGACCAGCCGCGGGCAGGCGAAGCAGTCGCTCACCGCCGCGTCGAGGTCGGCCAGGTCGGTCGCCCGCGCGGCGCGGGCGACCACCTCCTCGGGGGTACGCGGCTCAGCCAAGCTTCGCCCGGAACAGTTCCAGGGTCCGCGCCCACGCGGTGGCGGCGGCACGCTGGTCGTAGTTCTCCGGCCGGTCCTCGTTGAAGAAGGCGTGCGCGGTGCCCGGGTAGTCGTAGGTCTGGCAGTTGCCGCCGGCGGTCTCGATGGCCCGGCGTACGGTCTGCACGCCCTCGTCGGCCGAGGTGCCGTCCGCTTCGGAGCAGTGGATGATGGCGGCCTTGCCCGCGTAGTCGGCCCACTCGGGACGCATCCCGTCCCACGGCAGCCGGGGGTAGAAGGCCGCGGTCGCGACGATCCGCTCGGACCGGGTCGCCGCCCAGAGGGCCAGGCTCGCCCCGGCGCAGAAGCCGGCGCACCCGGCCTTGCCGGTGACCTCGCTGCGGCCGGCCAGGTAGTCGGCGGCAGCGGCGATCTCCGTCGCCGCCTCGTCCATCTGCGGGCTGTTCAGCATCTGCCGGGGCTCGGTCGGCTTGCTGGCCGGCTCGCCGTGCCGGAAGTCCGGGGCGAGCGCGACGAAACCCGCCTCGGCGAACCGGTCGACGACCGAGCGTACGTGCGGCACCAGGCCCCACCAGTCCTGGATGACGATGACCGCAGGGCTGGCCGCACCGCCGGAGGGTATCGCGAGATAACCCTCGCTCGTACCGCCGTTGCTGCGGTAGCTCACCATTTCGCCCATTGGCCGTCCTCCTAGCGGTCAGTCATCGTTGGCTGGTCGCCCAGTGCCGGTAGCCTGCCACGCCGCGCCCGCGCCGGGAAGATGCCGGAACAGTGGCATTCACCTCCCGTTCGCCCACGGGTGACGCTGGGTACGCCGACGGCGGCGCGGAGGATCTCCGCGCCGCCGTCGGCGGTGGCTGTGGCCGGGCTCCGGCCCGGCCGGTGGGTGTGCCGGCTCAGGCCTTCTTGGTCAGGCAGAGCAGGTACCCGGTCTTGCCCGGCTCGATGCTGTAGAAGAGGTAGCCGTCCTCGTTCTCCTTGATGTACTGCTCGCAAGCCGTGCCGGCCTTCGCCTGCGCCTCGGTCTGCCCGTCGACCCGGCCGACCACGTTGTACGCGGCCTCGGTCGAGGTGCAGTCGACGACCTTGGCGTTGTCGACCTCTTCCTCTTCGGCGCCGGTGACCTCGGGCAGCTCGGCGATGCAGTCGCCGGCCTTCGCCTCGGCGGTGGCGTCCTTGTCGAAGAAGTTGCCGATGGCGCTGGCCAGGCCGAACTTGAGACCGGCGATGACCAGGAAGACGACGATCGCGCCGACGATGCCGAGCGCCTTCTTGGCACCGGACTTCTTCGCCTCCGGCTCGGCCGGCGGCGGCGCCTGCACGGCTGGCTGGGGCTGCTCGGCATCAGCCGAGGGGGGCGGTGCGACCTGCTCTGACACGAGGGTTCCTTCCGAGGGGTTGAGGAGCAGACGACACCGTAACGATGATCAACCGCGCCCGCCGCCCCGCTGGCCTCATCCGTTCAGCCATTTCCCAGCTTCGGGTGTTAGCAGGCACTCCCGGTCACCAGCGAGCGGTGACCGGGAGTGCCGGTGAGAGGTCAGCGGGTGGCGGTGGGGGTGGGCTCCGGCGTGTCGGTGGGAGTGGCCGTGGGCCCCGGACTTGCCGTGGCACCCGGAGTCGCGGTCGAGGCCGGGTCTGCGCTGCCGGTCGGCTCGGGCGTATCGGTGGGCGCCGGAGTGGCCAGCGGCGGCAGGACCGGTGTGGGCGCTGGCCCGGCCGGGGCTCGCGGCGCGAAGGGCGCCTGCTCCGGGCAGTACGGGTAGGGGCGCAGCAGCGGGTTCTTGGCGTTCGGGTCCCGCTCGTCGACGCAGTCCGGGTAACCGAGCCGGATCGGGTCGCCGTTCTGGTCGAAGAGCCGGGCGTTCTCCACCAGCCGACCCTCGCTGTCGTAGACGAACACGTCCCGCACCCGGTCGTACGGGTTGTTCACGGCGATCTGGTCGTAGGGGTAGTAGCCGGCGCGATCTTCGGCATTGGCCAGTGCGGACAGCGCGAAGACGGCGAGCACCAGACTGCTGGCGTGCAGCGCCCAGCGCGGCCAGCCGCGCAACCGCTCGGAGCGCCGGCCGAGCCACACCGACCCGAGCACGAGGCCGACGAGCATCACCAGGCCGGCGAGAAGCTCACCGCCGAAGCGGGGCAGCAGACCGAAGGTGCCGCCCGTGGTCACCACGGTGACCAGCATCGCGGCGAGGTAGCCGCGCAGCACCCACCAGGCCGGGCGGAGCAGCCGCAGGAACTCGCTGGCGGTCGGGTAGCCGAAGGGCGGGCCGAGCCGCGTGTCCACGGCGTGCAGCCGGCCCCGGGCGCGGAGCAGGGCGGCGGCCACCCGTCGCTCCATGTTGCGACCGGCGACGCTCTGCGCGCCGGCCGCGGTCCGCAGCTCGACGGCGTACGCCTCGGGCTGGCCGAGCCGGTCAACCAGCGAGCCGTCGGCTTCGGCGGCCACCTCGGCGAGGTGTTCCGGCAGGTCCTCGGTCAGCTCGTCGCGGACGGCCGGCGGCAGGTCGGCCAGCGCTGCCCGGACCCGTCCGACGTAGTCCGCGATCTCCTGCTCCGTGACGGTCATGCCGCCATCCCCCGATCGTCGAGCAGTGTGTCCATGGTGGTGGCGAACGAGCGCCAGAGCTTGCCGGAACGGGTCAACTGATCCCGGCCGGCCGCGTTCAGCGAGTAGTACTTGCGGTGCGGGCCGGACTCGCTCGGCACGACGTAGGTGGTGAGCAGGCCGGCGGCGAAGAGCCGGCGCAGGGTGCCGTAGACGGACGCGTCGCCGACCTCCTCCAGGCCGGCCTCGCGCAGTCGACGCAGGATGTCGTAGCCGTAGCCGTCCTCGTCGCGGAGGACGGCGAGCACCGCGAGATCCAGCACGCCCTTCAACAGCTGGGTGGTGTCCACGCAAGGCACACTACTGTGCGATGCGTAGTACCGTCAACGAAAGACTACCGAGCGGCGAGTCTCAGCGGAACCAACTTGCCGTCTCGTGGCGGGCGCGGTCGGCTACTGGAGGCTCCAGGCGATGCCGTCGAGGATGTCGTGCTCGGAGGCGACCACGGAGGGCATGCCGGCCCGCTCCATGATCACCCGGAGCACCAGGGCGCCCGCGCCGATCACGTCGGCCCGCCCCGGGTGCATCACCGGCATGGCCAGCCGCTGCTCGCGGGTCTTGCCGAGCAGGTCGGCGGTCACCTCGGCCACCGCCTCGTAGGAGACCCGGGCGTGGTGGATCCGCGCCGGCTCGTACGCCCGCAGTCCCTGGGCGATGGCGACCACGGTGGTGACCGACCCGGCGAGCCCGACCAGGGTGGCGGCCTCGCGCCCGGGCACGACGGCGAGCGCCCGGTCGACCGCGACGGTGATGTCGGCCCGCGCGGCGGCGATCTCGTCCAGCCCCGGCGGATCGCCGTGCAGGTGCCGCTCGGTCATCCGGACGCAGCCGATGTCCACCGACATGGCCGCCTGCACGCCGCCGTCCCGGGTGCCGACCACGAACTCGGTCGAGCCGCCCCCGATGTCCACCACCAGGTACGGCGGCTCGGCGCCGGTGGGCAGCCCGCGCACCGCTCCGGTGAACGAGAGCCGCGCCTCCTCGTCGCCGGTGACCACCTCGGGGGCGACCCCGAGGGTCTGCCGCACCATCGTGCGGAAGTCCTCGGCGTTGGCGGCGTCCCGGGTCGCCGAGGTGGCGACCATCCGGACCCGCTCGGCGCCGAGCTTCTCGATCTCGCCCGCGTAGCTGGCCAGCGCGACCCGGGTGCGCTCGATCGCCTCCGGCGCGAGTCGACCGGTCCGGTCCACCCCCTGGCCCAGCCGGACGATCTCCATCCGGCGGCTCACGTCGGCGAGTGGCGCCTCCGGCCCGGCATCCGGGTCGGGCAGGTCGGCCACCAGCAGCCGGATCGAATTGGTCCCGCAGTCAATGGCGGCCACGCGCGTCGTCACGTCCGCCACCCTACGACAGGTCGGCGGGCCGACTGCCGCACTGCTCCAGACGGCCCCGGCCGACCGGCGATCGCGCCGGCACCCCGGTCGACGTCACTCGCCGCGACCACCGCGCGCCAACAGCGATCGTCGCTCAGAGTCGCAGCAGCATCCGGGAATTGCCCAGGGTGTTCGGCTTGACCCGCTCCAGGTCGAGGAACTCCGCGACACCCTCGTCGTAGGAGCGCAGCAGCTGCTCGTAGACCGGCTGCGGCACCGGCGCGCCGTCGATCTCGGTGAAGCCGAACGAGCCGAAGAAGCGCGTCTCGAAGGTGAGCACGAAGATCCGGGCCACCCCCAGCTCGCGCGCCGCGTCGATCAGCTCGCCGACGATCCGGTGCCCGATCTTCCGGCCCCGGCAGGACGGGTCCACCGCGACCGTGCGGATCTCGGCCAGGTCCTCCCACATCACGTGCAGCGCGCCGCAGCCCACCACCGTGCCGTCGTCGGCGCGTACCGCGACCCGGAACTCCTGCACATCCTCGTAGAGGGTGACCGTGGCCTTGCTGAGCAGCCGCCGGTCGTCGGTGTAGGTGTCCACCAGCCGGCGGATTCCCCGCACGTCACCGGTGCGGGCCCGCCGGACCACGATCTCGTCCTCGGCGGCCCGGCCCGCCGGCCGTTCGACGGGGGCGCTCATTCCGTCGCCGGCACGTCCACGCAGGCCCCCGCCGTCCACCAGGGCTCGATCAGCGCCAGCGTCTCGTCACCGAACGGGTTGACCCCGGGCCCGGCGCCGAGCGCGTGCCCGAGGTGGACGTGCAGGCACTTCACCCGGCCGGGCATGCCACCGGCGGAGATACCGGCGATCTCCGGCACCTCGCCGATCGCCTCCCGCCGGGCCAGGTAGTCCTCGTGCGCGGCACGGTAGTGGGCGGCCAGCTCCGGATCGGCGGCCAGCCGCTCGGCCATCTCCTTCATCAGCCCGGCCGACTCCAGCCGGCTGCACGCCCCGGTCGCCCGCGGGCAGGTGAGGTAGTAGAGCGTCGGAAACGGGGTGCCGTCGGAGAGCCGAGGCGTCGTCTCGACCACGTCGGGGAGGCCGCACGGGCAGCGGTGGGCCACCGCCCGGGTACCGCGGGGCGGGCGTCCGAGCTGCGCGGCCACCGCGGCCAGGTCGGCCTCGGTGGCCGGCTCCCGCTTCGGCGGGGGTACGGAATCCGCCGCCGACTCCTGCGGTGGTACGACAGTCACGGTGCCCATCTCTCGTTCGGTGCTCGACTGGTGCTCAGCTGGCGGGCTGCTCGCCGTTGGCGGCCCGGACGCTCGACCACAGGGTGTCGTACCAGGGGTCGGGCGTGGTCGGCGCGCCGGGGGCGGACCGGCCCGCGTCCCGGGCGGCGCCCTCCGGGTCGTTGAGCAGAATCACCAGCTTCTCGCCCGGCCGGCCCATGTAGAACCGCTCCCGGGCCTTGGTCTCGATGAAGGCCGGATCCTGCCACTTCGCCGCCTCGGCCGAGAGGTCGGCGATCAGCTTCTCCTGCGCCGCCTGGGCGGCCTCCATCCGCTCGATGTCGGCCTGCTGGTTCAGGTAGACCCGAACCGGAAAGGTGTACGCCAGGGCGAGCGCGATGAGCACCGCGAAGAGCACGGTGGCCCGCCCGGTGAAGCGTCGGGGGTGGGGTGCGGAGAGCCGCTTGACCGAGCCGCCGGCCGCCGTACGCCGGGCGGCCGCGGGCCGGCTCGCGGAGCGTACGCCCTCGCTGCCCCGCGCGGCGCTCGGCGCGCGACCGGCCGCGCCACGCGGCTCGGCGCGCACGCCGGCCTCCCGGAGCGGCGCCCGGGCGCTGCGGGCCCCGCCCGGCCGGCCGGACTGGCCGGGCCGGCGGGCGGGACGCTGACCACCCGGTGTGCGGCGCTGCTGCATCGTCACACCCCTCCCCCGAGGCTTCGCGCGTCTCAGGCCGAACGGTAGCGCGGGAAGGCGCCCGCACCGGCGTACCGCGCCGCGTCGGCCAGCTCCTCCTCGATCCGCAGAAGCTGGTTGTACTTCGCGACCCGGTCCGAACGGGCCGGGGCACCGGTCTTGATCTGGCCGCAGCCGGTGGCCACCGCCAGGTCGGCGATGGTGGTGTCCTCGGTCTCGCCCGAGCGGTGGCTCATCATGCACTTGAAGCCGGCCCGGTGGGCCAGGTCCACCGCGTCCAGGGTCTCGGTGAGCGAGCCGATCTGGTTGACCTTCACCAGCACCGCGTTCGCGGCCTTCTCGGCGATGCCGCGGGCGATCCGCTGCGGGTTGGTGACGAAGAGGTCGTCGCCGACGATCTGGACCCGGTCACCGATCGACGCGGTCAGCGTCTGCCAGCCGGTCCAGTCGTCCTCCGCCAGCGGGTCCTCGATCGACACGATCGGGTAGTCACCCGCCAGCTTGGTGTAGTAGTTGCTCATCTCCTCGGCGGACTTCGCGGCGCCCTCGAAGGTGTAGGTGCCGTTGTCGAAGAACTCCGTCGCCGCCACGTCCAGCGCGAAGACGATGTCGGTGCCGAGCCGGTAGCCGGCCTTCTCGACCGCCTCGGCGATCAGGTCCAGCGCCGCGGAGTTGGTGGGCAGGTTGGGCGCGAAGCCGCCCTCGTCACCCAGGCCGGTGGAGAGGTCCTTCTTCTTCAGCACCGACTTCAGCGCGTGGTAGACCTCGGCGCCGGAGCGGAGCGCCTCGCGGAAGCTGGGCGCGCCGATCGGCGCGATCATGAACTCCTGGATGTCGACGTTGGAGTCCGCGTGCGCGCCGCCGTTGAGGATGTTCATCATCGGCACCGGCAGCAGGTGCGCGTTCGGGCCACCCAGGTAGCGGAAGAGGCTCAGCTCGGCGCTGCCGGCCGCCGCCTTCGCCACCGCGAGGGAGACCCCCAGGATGGCGTTCGCGCCCAGCTCGGACTTGGTGTCGGTGCCGTCGATGTCGAGCATCTTCTGGTCGATCAGGCGCTGCTCGCTGGCCTCGTAGCCGATGATCTGGTCGACGATGCGGTCCTCGACGTTCGAGACCGCCTTCTCGACGCCCTTGCCCTGGTAGCGGTCGGCGTCACCGTCGCGCAGCTCGATCGCCTCGAAAGCGCCGGTGGAGGCGCCGGAGGGCACCGCGGCGCGGGCCACCGTGCCGTCGTCCAGGCCGACCTCGACCTCGACGGTGGGGTTGCCCCGCGAGTCGAGAATCTCCCGGGCGACGATTCCCTCGATGGTTGCCACTGAGTCGCTCCTCGTATGTGTGTTTCCGGTGCGAGCCGCGACGGTGCGGCTGAGGCAGGTGTTGAACGCAGCGTATCGGGCGGCGCTCGGGCGCGGGCCGTCCGGGCGCGCACGGGGCCCGTCCGACCGGCCACGGCCCGGCCCGAAACCTGCCCTCGACGGCGGCTTACCCGGACATTCCCGGATTCTCGGGCGCCAACCGGCAACGGGTTTGCGTAGCACGGACCCGATCTATCAGGCTGGGCGGCATGCCCGCCGCCTCGACCACCCTCCGCATGCTCGCCGTGTCGGTCATCGCGTCGCTCACAGTTACCGGCTGTCAGGCCCTCGACGACGCCGGACGGTCGATCGGGCGGGCCGATCTGGTCAACGACTTCGCCGCCCGGCTGGACCGGGCGCTGGAGCTGACCTACTCGGCCGACTACCAGCTCCCGGGCGGGCAGACCGCCTCGATCGCGCAGGCGCAGGACCCCGCCCGCTCCGCCTACCGCTACCCGGGTGGCCGGCTCACCGTCACCGCCGACGCCACCGCCCAGTGCGAGGCGACCGGTGGCCGGACCATCTGCACGCTGGTGCCGCCCCCGGCGCCCGGCAGCAAGCCCGCCGTGACGGTCTTCGCCGAGGCCAAGCGGCGTGGCCTGGTCACCCCACCGGTGGTCGTGGGGATGCTGACCACCGCCGCGCTCGACCCGGAGGCGGTCATCGAGCAGAGCGACACCACCCTGGCCGGACACCACGCCACCTGCATGGATGTCGAACAGGCTGCCGGAAACTTCTCCGCCTGCATGACCACCGAGGGCGTGCTCGGCAGCTTCACCGGCGACGTCGACGGCAAGCCGATGGAGCTGACGCTGAGCCGCTACTCCGACACGGTCGACGGCGCTGCCTTCGACCTGCCGTCCGGGGCCGGCGTGGTCGACCGGCGCACGACCACCTCGTGACCGACGGCCCCCGCTTCGTGCCCGGCGCGGGACATCCCGGGCCGCCCGGACCGGACGATCCCGCGCTGCTGGTGGCCGGCCGCAAGCTGCTGCTCGGCCCGGACGGGCGGTTGAACCGGATCGCCGACCTGCCCGGCGATCACGACTGGGTGCCGATCGGCACCCTCGACGACGCGCCGGTCTGGGCCGCCGGCCTGAGCAGGGCCGGTGCCGGCCGCTGGGTCAGCTGGCGGAGGCTCGCCGCCGAGCTGCCCGAGCCGCTGGCCGCGTTGGCCGGGCGGGCGTTGCAGGTGGTGACCTGGCGGCAGAGCCACCGCTGGTGCGGGGCCTGCCGGGCCGAGCTGGCCGACGTGCCCGGGGAGTCCGCCCGCCGCTGTCCCGACTGCGACCTCTACGTGCCGATGCGGCTCTCCCCCGCGGTGCTGGTCGCGATCACCCGACCCGGAGCCGCCGGCCGCCCCGACGAGCTGCTGCTGGTCCGGCACTCGTACGGGCCGACGGAACTCTGGGCGCTGGTCGCCGGGTTCGTCGAGGCGGGCGAGACGCTGGAGGCGGCCGTGCACCGGGAGGTCGGCGAGGAGGTCGGGCTGACCGTCGACGGGCTGACCTACTACGGCAGTCAGCCGTGGGCGATGTCCGGCCCCGGGGTGCTGCTCACCGGCTTCACCGCCACCGCCGCCGACCCGGCCGCCGAACCGGTCGTGGACGGGCGGGAGCTGGTGCAGGCCCGCTGGTTCCCGGTGGACGCGCTGCCGGCCGAGCTGCCGCCCGCGTACTCCATCTCCCGCTGGCTGATCGACGCGACCGCGACGGGCGCGCGGCGCTGATCCCCCTGCTCCGCGGCCGGCCCGACCGGCGACCCGGCCGACGGGTGGCGGTCAGAGACCGAGCAGGGTGCGCAGGTGGCGCGGGGGCGGGCAGTCGTGCGCGAGCATCGCGTCGTGCCACTCGCGCACCGACACCCCGTCCGGCCGGGCCGCGGCGACCTCGGCGACCTCGCTGTAGCCGACGAAGTACGTGGAGAGCTGGGTCGAGGTGAGCAGCGCGCGGCGCCACTTGCCCGCCGCCTCGCCCTCCTCCTGGAACCCGCGCTCGGTCATCAGCGCCATCGCCTCGGCCTCGGGCAGCTCCTCGCAGTGCACCAGCTGGTCAAGCAGCGCGTTGATGGTCATCCGCAGCTGCATCTTGAGCTGCTGCAACCGCACGGGCAGGCCACCGAAGCCGAGCCCGACCATCAGCTCCTCGGCGTAGACCGCCCAACCCTCGATGAACGGGCCGGACTCGGCCAGCGCCCGCACCCGGGTGCTGCCCGCGTAGCGGCGGGCGTGCGCGAGCTGGAGGAAGTGCCCGGGCATCGCCTCGTGCACGGTCAGGTTGCGGATCATGTGGTCGTTGTACTCGCGGTAGAACGACTCGACCCGGTGCGCCGGCCACTCGGCCGGGGTGGGCGCGATGCAGTAGAAGGTCGGCACGTCCGCGGTCTCCAGCGGGCCGGGTGAGTCGCAGTAGGCGACGGCGACGCCCCGGGCGAACTGGGGCATCTCCTGGATGACGCACGGGTCGTCGAGCAGGGTCACCAGGTCGTGGGTGCGGACGAAGTCGGTCGCCTCGTCCAGGGTCACCCCGGCCAGGTCGACGATGGTGTGGTCGTCCGGGTGCTCGGCGGCGAGCAGGTTGAGCGCGCGTCGTACCGTCTCGTCGTCGGCCGGGCCGCCGACCAGCTCGACCGCCGCCTCCCGGATCTCCGCGGTCACCCGGTCGAGGTTGGCCCAGGCACGCCGGCGAATCTCCGGTGCGCCCAGCTCGGTGTCGAGGGTGTGCCAGAGCCGAGCCTCCCAACGACGCCGGCCCAGCCGCGGATCACGACCCGGCCCGGCGTCGCCGGCCAGCCCGATCCGCAGCCAGGCGACGAACTCCTCCAGCGCGGCGATCGCGGCGGTGGCGGCCGGCTCGACCAGACCGTGCAGCGCGGGGACCTGGGCGAGCAGCGCCGGCACCTCGTCGCGGATCAGCGCGGCGGTGCCGGTGAACTGCCCGACCGCCGTCTCGGCGTGGATCCGGGGCATGTCGCGCAGCGTCCCGCGGGCGATCGCCAGCGCGTCCGGCACGGCCGCGAGCCGCCCGGCCAGCTGGGTCAGCCGCACCTCGGCCGGGGCGTACGGGCGGGCGATCAGCGCGTGCAACAGGGGGCCGGGGTTGTGCCGCAGCGGATCCCACTCGTAGCCACGGATCTCGGTCAACTCGAACAGCTCCCGGTCGACCAGGGCGCTGAGCAGCGCGTGGTCGACCTGCTCCTCGACCTCCAATGCCTCCGGGTCCAGCTCGGAGAGCGCGTTGGCCGCGTCGGTGAGCATGGCTCGGTCGGCGGTGCGCCCGTCCGGGGAGAAGTCGGGCAGCCGGTCGTCGTAGCGGTGGTCGCCGGCCGACGTGGCCAGCCCGGGCCGGCTCTCCAGCAGCGCCTCAACGATCCGCTCAGCGAGCGGCACGAACGATTCCACCCACCGACCCTACCGGCCCCACCACCTGCTCGCCCGACACACGTTGATCATGAAGTTGTTGCCAGGAACACCGGCGTGTCCGGGCAACAAGTTCATGATCGATCTACTCGTTGGGGTTACGGGGTGGGGGGCGGGGGTTCGGCGGCGCGGACGGCGTCGGCGTAGGCGAGGGCGGCGCGGCGGAGAGCCGCCTCGGGGTCGAGATCGGCCGCGCGGGCGGCGGCGACCGTGGCCAGCAGACCGGCGCCGAGCCGGGCCTCCGGGTCCACCTGGGACTCCGCCAGCGGTGGTGGCACGGCCAGGCCGACCCGGCCGGCGCGCTCCAGGATCTTCGCGGCCAGGGCCAACGCGGGCTGGCTCAAGGCGATGCCGTCGAGCACCGAACCCCGCGCCTTCTCGGCCCGCTTGATCCGCTCCCAGTTGGCGGTGATCTCGTCGAGCGTGCCCACCTCCGCCCCGGCGAAGACGTGCGGATTACGGCGGATCATCTTGTCGACCAGCCCGCCGGCCACGTCGTCGACGTTCCACCGCTCGCCCTCGGGCAACTCCTCGGCAAGCCGGGCGTGCAGCACCACCTGGAGCAGCACGTCGCCCAACTCCTCGCGCAGCGCGTCGGTGTCCCCGGCGCTGATCGCGTCGTACGCCTCGTAGCACTCCTCCAGCAGGAAGCCGGCGAGGCTCTGGTGCGTTTGCGCCCGCTTCCACGGGTCACCGCCCGGCGAGGCCAGCCGGTCGAGCACCGCCACCGCGTCGAGCAGCCGGGCGCCGGGCGGATCCCACGAGCCGTACATCAGCTCCAGCTCGGCCAGGCCCGGCTCCCGGGCCAACCGCAGCCCCAACTCCCGGGCGAGCGACTCGTCGCCGGCCGGCCCGGCCAGCCACACCGCGGTACCGTGCGCCGCCACCGCGTCCAGCAGCGCCTGCGTCGCCGGGCCCTCCACCACGGTGACCTCGGCGCCCGCCGCGCGCACGGCGACGGTCAGCTCGCTCTCCGCGCCGGTCAACACCGGCGCGGACCGTACGACGTCCCAGGCCGCCGCCGTCAGCAACCCGGCCGGCAACCGAGGCGAGGTGACCAGCAGGACGATCCGTGCCGACATGCTCAGCTTTCCGTGCCCTCGGCCTCCGGGGCCTCGCTCGACGGAACCGGCTCCGGGGTGGACACCTCGGTCACCGCGGAACCCTCCTCACCCAGCGGCACGCTGACAGCGGGCACCCCGGCCTCGAAGCTCAGCAGCGGGTAGGCCAACGGACGGTAGCGGGGGTTGACCGAGACGTCGTAGCCGTCGACCGCGTCGACGAGGGTCTTGCGGCTGGCCAGCGCCGCCCGCAGCTGGTCGCCGTCCAACTGGCTGGCGGCCTGCTCGTCGGTGACGTCCGCGGGGATGGACCCCGCGGCACGCCCGATCTCGATGACCTTGTCCAGCTCCGCCTTGGTGGGCGCGACGGGCTGCGACCCCGGCACACCGGACATGCAGGTGTGCAACTCGGCGAAGCGCTCCACGTAGGTGGCCTCCGGCGGGAGCGCCATCTGCTGGGCCACCTGCTCCGGGCTCACCTGCCCGCGCGGCTCGTAGCCCTTGTCGGCGGAGAGCTGCCGGCACACGTCCAGCAGCACCAGGGTGGTCACCACGTCGCCCCGGCTCACCACCGGCGCCGCGGCCTGCGCTGGATTCGCCGTCTGCTCCTCGTTCGCCGACGGGCTCGCGGAGGCCTCGCCCCGCAACTCCTCGACGATCGAGGTCACCTGGTCCTCGGTGATCCGGTGGTCACCGATATAGGCGGCGACGCCCGGTTCGGTACGGCAACCGGCAAGGGCGACGAGACCGACCGCCACGCTGGCGACGGCGACAAGACGGCGAGCACGCATGACGGTCACTCTCTCACGCCAGCACCCGTCGCTGTGACGCCCCCCACCGCCCCACCCCAGGGCCCCGGGGCACGACGACCAGGAAGGTGCCGCCGCCACCCGGGGCGCCGACACCTTCCTCAATCGACAGGAGCCTGACGGCTCAGGCGCTCGCCCCCGCCGGGACGGCCGGGGCCGGCGCGCCCAGGACGTCGGTGAGCAGCTGGGCGCACCACTCCAGCAGGGCCTGGTCGCGCAGCGGCTCGCCGCCGATCCGCCGGGTGCTCGGCCGCGGCACGCTCACCTGGTCGGTGGCCTGCTTGTAGACCGAATCCGGGTGGTAGCGCTTGAGCCGCAGCTGCTTCGAGTCGGGCAGCGGCAGCGGACCGAAGCGCAGGTGCTTGCCCTGCATCGAGACGTCGGTGAGGCCGTAGCGGCGGGCGAGCAGCCGGAACCGGGCCACCGCGACCAGGTTCTGCACCGGGGCCGGCGGCTCGCCGTACCGGTCGGTCATCTCGGCGACGACCTCGCGCAGCCGGTCGTCGTCGCGCGCCTCGGCGAGCTTGCGGTACATCTCCAGCCGCAGCCGCTCCACCGCGACGTAGTCGTGCGGCAGGTGCGCGTCGACCGGCAGGTCGATCTTGACGTCGACCTCCTCCTCCGGACGCTCACCCTTGAACGCCTGCACCGCCTCGCCGACCATCCGCACGTAGAGGTCGAAGCCGACGCCCTCGATGTGCCCGGACTGCTCGCCGCCGAGCAGGTTGCCGGCGCCCCGGATCTCCAGGTCCTTCATCGCCACGTACATGCCCGCGCCCAGCTCGGTGTGCTGAGCGATGGTGGCCAGCCGCTCGTGCGCGTTCTCGGTGAGCGGCTTGTCCGCCGGGTAGAGGAAGTACGCGTACGCCCGCTCCCGGCCCCGGCCCACCCGGCCGCGGATCTGGTGCAGCTGGGACAGGCCGAGCAGGTCGGCGCGCTCCACGATGAGCGTGTTGGCGTTCGGGATGTCGATGCCGGACTCCACGATCGTGGTGCAGACCAGGACGTCGAACTCCTTCTCCCAGAAGCCGACCATGACCTTCTCGAGCGCCTCCTCACCCATCTGGCCGTGCGCCACCGCGACCCGTGCCTCGGGCACCAGCTCGCGGATCCGCCGGGCCGCCCGGTCGATCGACTCCACCCGGTTGTGCAGGTAGAAGACCTGCCCGTCGCGGAGCAGCTCCCGGTGGATGGCAGCCGCTACCTGCCGGTCGTCGTACGCGCCGACGGCGGTGAGCACCGGGTGCCGCTCCTCAGGCGGGGTGGCGATGGTGGACATCTCCCGGATGCCGGTGATCGCCATCTCCAGCGTCCGCGGGATCGGGGTGGCCGACATGCTCAGCACGTCGACCGAGGCACGCATGGACTTCAGGTGCTCCTTGTGCTCGACGCCGAACCGTTGCTCCTCGTCGACGATGACCAGCCCGAGCGACTTGAACCGGGTGGCGGCCTGGAGCAGCCGGTGGGTGCCGATGACGATGTCGGCGGTGCCCTCGGCCGCCATCGTCAGGGCCTGCTCGGCCTCCTTCGGCGTCTGGAACCGCGACAGCTGCCGGATCGTCACCGGGAACTGACCCATCCGCTCGGCGAACGTGTTGTAGTGCTGCTGCACCAGCAGCGTGGTCGGCACCAGCACGGCCACCTGCTTGCCGTCCTGGACGGCCTTGAACGCCGCCCGCACCGCGATCTCGGTCTTGCCGTAGCCGACGTCGCCGCAGATCAGCCGGTCCATCGGGACGGTCTGCTCCATGTCCCGCTTGACCTCTTCGATGGCCGCGAGCTGGTCGGGCGTCTCCTGCCAGGGGAACGCGTCCTCCAGCTCACGCTGCCACGGGGTGTCCGGGCCGAACGAGTGCCCCTTGGACGCCTTGCGGGCGGCGTAGAGCTGGATCAGCTGGGCGGCGATCTCGCGGACCGCCTTGCGGGCCCGGGCCTTCGACTTCTGCCAGTCCGAGCCGCCCATCTTGTGCAGGGTCGGCTGCTCGCCGCCGACGTACCGGCTGAGCTGGTCGAGCTGGTCGGTGGGGACGAAGAGCCGGTCGCCGGGCTGGCCGCGCTTGCTGGCGGCGTACTCGATGACCAGGTACTCCCGGGAGGCGCCGTTGACCGTGCGCTGCACCAGCTCGACGTACCGGCCGATGCCGTGCTGCTCGTGCACCACGTGGTCGCCGGCCTTCAGCTCCAGCGGGTCGATGGTGTTGCGCCGCCGGCTCGGCATCTTGCGCATGTCGCGGGTCGAGGTGCCCCGCCCGCCGGTGATGTCGTTGCCGGTGAGCAGCACGAACCGGGACGACTCGTCGACGAAGCCGGCGCCCAGCGAGCCGCAGGTGACCAGCACCTCGCCCGCGTCGGGCGCGACCGGCACGGTCTCGGTCAGCCGGGCGCCCAGCCCCGCGTCGCGCAGCACCTCGACGGCCCGTTGGGCCGGCCCGTGCCCCTCGAAGACCAGCGCGATCGACCAACCCTCGCCGGCCCAGCGCTTCAGGTCGTCGACCACCCGCGCCGTCTCGCCGTGATAGAGCGGCGCCGGCTGGGCGGCGAGCGTGACCGCGATCGCGTCGTCCGGGGTGACGCTGACCGCCTCCGGCTCGTCCTCCCACGGCTGGCGCGCCTCGGCTGCCGCCGGCTCGGCCAGGCCGAACGGGGAGAGCGTCCACCACGGCTGGCCCAGCTTGCCGGCCGCCGCGCGTACCTCGGCGAGGCTGCGGAAGGCGGCAGCGCCCAGGTCGACCGGGGCCTGGCCGCCGACCGCGGCCGCGGCCCAGCTGGCCTGGAGGAACTCCTCCGAGGTACGGACCAGGTCGTGGGCCCGGGTGCGGATCCGCTCCGGGTCGCAGAGGAGTACGTGGGTGCCGGCCGGCATCGCGTCCAGCAGCAGCTCCATCGAGTCGGCGCCGATCAGCGCCGGAGCCAGCGACTCCATCCCCTCGACCGGGATGCCCTCGGCGAGCTTGTCCAGAATCTCGATCAGCTCCGGGTGCTGCTCCGCCAGCGCCGCGGCCTGCTTGCGCACCGCGGGGGTGAGCAGCAGCTCGCGGCAGGGCGGCGCCCAGAGCTGGGCGACCTGCTCGATGGTCCGCTGGTCGGCGACGGCGAAGGTGCGGATCTCCTCCACCTCGTCGCCCCAGAACTCGACCCGCGACGGGTGCTCGTCGGTCGGCGGGAAGACGTCGAGGATGCCGCCCCGCACCGCGAACTCGCCGCGCTTGGTGACCAGGTCGACCCGGGCGTACGCCATGTCGGTCAACCGGCGGGCGACCTCCTCCAGGTCGGCCTCCTCACCGGCCGCGAGCTGCACCGGCTCCAGGTCGCCGAGGCCCTTGAGCTGCGGTTGCAGCAGCGAGCGCACCGGGGCCACGACCACCCGCAGCGGCCCGGTACGGCCGTGCGCGTCGACCGACTCCGGGTGCGCCAGGCGGCGCAGCACGGCGAGCCGCCGGCCGACGGTGTCCGAGCGGGGCGAGAGCCGCTCGTGCGGCAGCGTCTCCCAGGACGGGTAGACCGCCACCTGCTCGGACGGCAGCAGGCTGCCCAGCGCGGCGGCCAGGTCGTCGGCCTCCCGGGTCGTCGCGGTGACCGCGAGCACCGACCGCCCCGCGCCACCCTGTCCCGCGCCACCCTGCCGCGCGCCGCCTGGTTGCCCGGCGCCGCCCTGTCCCGCGCTGCCTGGTTGCCCGGCGCCGCCTGGTCCGCCGGCCTCGGCGGCGTCCGCGGCGACGGCGGCGACCGCGAACGGGCGCAGTGCCGGCGGGGCGGTGATGTCGAGCCCGTCGACCTGCGCGGCACCGGTGCGCGCCAGGTCACGCGCCCGGGCCAGCCCGGGATCGGCCAGCGCGGCGGAGAAGAGTCCGGTGAGCATGCGAATCACTTCCAGGGGAGTCGGTGCACACGACAGATCCCCCGCGTCCGGCCGGACGGGGGGTGCACGACTGCCAGCCTATCTCCGCCGACCGACACCCACCCCCTTCCCGCCCAGGCCACGCCCGCGCCTCCGGACCCCGGCCCGCGCCTCCGGACCCCGCGCCCCGCGCCCCGCGCCCCGCGCCCCGCGCCCCGCGCCCCGCGCCCCGCGCCCCGCGCCCCGCGCCCAAGATCCACACAACTTCCGTGAAGTTGGGGCCTCCGACCGGCCGCGACACCACAGTTTCCGGGAAAATGTGTGGATCTTGGCGCGGACCTGACCCGGCCCGGCCCTGGCCCGGCCTGACCCCGGCCCGGCCTGACCCGGCCGGATTCCGGTTCGGCTGGGCTGGGCTGGGCTGGGCTGGGTGGATCTTGACCGTTCGGGGCGGGCGTGATCGGGTTCGGGGATGAGTGAGGAGTGGCGGGCGCAGTTCGATGCGGAGGTCAGCTTCGCCAACGGTGGCGGGCTGCGGACCGAGGGGTTCCGACTGGACATACCCGGCCAGGAGATCAGCGACGAGGACCTGGCCGGGCTGCTGGTCCGGCACCTCGGCCTGCTGATGGTCGCCGAGGTACGGATCAGCAACAAGACGCTGATCCAGGAGCCGCACAAGGGCGGGCGCGGCGTCACCGGCGGCCGGCCCGGCAGTGACGCCGGTCGACGGCTGGTCGAGTTGAGCCACGTGATCCGGGACGGGATGACCACTCTTCCCGGCTGGCCGGGGCCGCGGATCACCGAGTGGCTGAGCCGCGAGGCGTCCCGCGCGAACTACGCCCCGGGCACCGAGTTCCAGGTGACCCGGGTCGACATGATCGCCAATACCGGCACCTACCTGGACTCACCGGCGCACCGCTGGGCCGACGGGGCAGACCTGTCCGGGCTGCCGCTGGACCGGCTCGCCGACCTGCCCGGCATCGTGGTCCGGGTACCAACCGGCACCCGGGCGGTGGACCGTCTGATGCTCGCCCCGTACGACGTGGCCGGTCGCGCGGTGCTGCTGCAGACCGGGTGGGACGCGCACTTCGGCACCGACCGGTACGGCGCGCCGGAGGCGCCGTACCTGACCGGGGACGCGGCCCGGGCGCTGGCCGACGCGGGCGCGGCACTGGTCGGCATCGACTCGATCAACATCGACGACATGAGCCCGGCGGCGGCTGGCGAGCGTCCCGCGCACAGCGTTCTGCTGGCCGCCGGGATCCCGATCGTGGAGCACCTGACCGGCCTGGGCGCTCTGCCCCCGGACGGCTTCCGGTTCACCGCCGCGCCGCCGCTGGTCGCGGGCATGGGCACCTTCCCGGTCCGCGCCTTCGCCGTCCTGGACACCTGACCACGCCTCGGTTGACGCAGGAGGCCGGGGCGACCGCCCGATCGCCGACCGCCGATCGCCAACCGTCAACCGCCATCCGGCCGATCGTCGGCCGAGATCATCACCAGGTCGCCGATGTTGGGGTCTCCGACCGCCTTGGGTTCAAGGGGTTGTTGCAACGGGGTGGATCTTCGTGAGGATGAGGGTTCATGTCGGGGAGACGGTTGTCGTCCGGGGAGCGGGCGCAGATTGAGGTGTTGTTCGGGCAGGGGTTGTCGTTTCCGCAGATCGCGGCGGTGATCGGGCGGGACCGTACGACGGTGTGGCGGGAGGTGTCGCGTAACCACTGCTACACCGGTGCTCGGGTGCCGACGGGCCAGCGGCATCCGC